>DATMVI010000748.1:0-2660 GCA_035563275.1 Pyrinomonadaceae bacterium | reverse complement strand
GTAGTAGGCGAGCCGGAAGACTTCGTGGCCGACGACGAAGAGCGCGGGCAGTAGCGCCAGCCCGAAAGCCTTCCGCAGCGACTCCCGCGTGAGGCCGCGGCACAGGAAGACGGAAAGGGCGGCGGCGGCCGTGAAGACGGGGGCGTCGAGCCGCGTCAGACAGAGCAGCGCGAAGAAGAGGCCGGGCAGGAGCATCTCGCGCGCGCCCGCGCCCGGCTGCCCCAGACGGGGCGCAGCGAGCGCGACGGCCCACCCGAGCAGCGCCGCCAGCATTGGTTGCTCCAGACCGCCGACGGCCCACGCGGGGAACGCGCCCGAGAGCGACAGGAAGAGCAGCGCGAGCAGCGCCGGCAGCGCCGTCCTCAAGCTCGAAGGCGGGCGCGCGTAGACGACGGCCGCCACCGCCGCGCCCATCCCGGCGTAGCCGAGCAGCCGCGCGGCGTCGATCACGCCGAGACCGAGCGAGCCGAGCGCGGCGTTCGCCAGCACCCAGAGCAGGTTCGAGTAGCCTTCGACGAGCAGGCCGCCGTTCCACGTCAGGCCGTGGCCCTGCGCGAGCCGCTTGGCGTAGGTCAGGGAGATGAGCGCGTCGTCGGAGATGAAGGGCAGGAAGCGGCGCGTGTGAAGCGCGAGCGCCGCGAACGCGACGGCGAAGACGAGCAGGACAAGACTGGCGCGGGGCTTCGCCCTTTCCATCAAAGTTTAAGCGTCGAGCCTTCCGGGCGCGGGCAAGGTTAAAGTCGGGTTACCGCACGTCCGTTTTAACACAGAGGGCGCGGAGGACACACAGAATCCACGGAGAAATCAATTCGTCTTCGGAGAAAACCTATCGTCTCCTCCGCGCCCCCTGCGGAACCTCGGCGCGCCCTGTGTTGAAGATTGACTTCCGGCGCGCTCGACTCGGGAGCGCGCTACGGCCCGACGACTACCTTCTGCCTCAGCGTCGGCGAACCCTTCAGCCCGAACCACGCGACCGCCTCCTGCACCACGTCAACTTCGAGCACGTACTCGCCGGCCGGCGGCGCGCGGACGACGAGCGGCACTTCCGCCTCCTCGCCGGGCGCGAGGTCGAAGGGGAGCGGCGCGCGCGCGTCGTCGTTGACGAGCACGCGCCCGCCCGCGTCGAGCCAGTGGTTGCCGAGGTAGAGCCGGAAGCGGTTGCCCTCGGCCCCGAGCGCCGGCCACCGCGCGCCGCCCTCGTTCCTCACGACGACGCGCACCATCACGCCCTCGCCCTCGCGCATCTTCGAGGGCGGCGGCTGCGCCCAGCGGAGCGCGGCCCGGAAGGCGTCTTCGGGGAGCGGCCCCGCGGCGCTCGTGACCTCGACGCGCCGCCGCGCCGCCTGCCCGGCCGGAAGAATCTCGACGAGGCTCGCCGCGTGGAAGCGGCCGCGGTCGGAGAAGAAGGGGAGCGAGAGCGGCGTCAGGCGCCCGACGCCGAGCCCCGCGGCCTGCACGTTCTCGATTGACGAGGCGAGGTGCTCGGCGAGCGCGAGCGTCGCGACGCGCTTACCGCGCGCCGCCTCGACGGCGCGGGCGAAGCGCGAGCGCGCCTCTTCGGTCGAGAAGAACTCCGGCATGAACAGACACCACTGCGGCGCGCCGGGGCGGAGCAGGAGTTGGTAGCCGCCCGTCAGGGGCCCGCTCTGCGCCCAGACCTCGACGCCGTCAACGAGCGCAAGCTCCTCGGCCGAGAGGAACGCGCGCGCCGAGTGGTCGCGCAGCAAATGTCTCGCTTCGCGCAGGTGGCCGCGCGGGTTCTCGAAGAAGGCGGGCCGCCCGCCCCACTCGAATTTGTAGCCGTAGACGCAGGCCGAGGCCGACTGCGCGACGAACACGAGCGCGAGCGCGGCGGCCGCCGCCCTTCTGAAACTTAAAGGCCGGCGCGCTTTCGCCCCGCGCCACAGGCGGGAGATGAGGTAAAGGAGGATGAGCCCTCCGACCGCCTCGACGTACATCGCGTAGCGGAGCATCCCCGACGCCGCGCTCCACAAAAGCGCGCCGGCCAGCGCGACCAGCGAAAGCTGTCGCACGCGCGCGTCCGCGCCGCGCCACAGCGCGCCGGCGAGCGCGGCGAGGAACGCGATCGAGACGCGGCCCCAGTGCGGCCCGAGGTCGCCGCCCGTGTGCTCGACGCGGAAGGGTTGCAGCAGGGGCCACACAAGCACCTCCCACGCCTTCATCTGCTTGAAGCGCACGTCGTCCACCACCGGCCCCCAGCGCTCCGTCCGCAGGTCGGGCGCGGGCCAGTAGGGCGACTGGAAGAGGTGGTTGTAGAGCGGGAAGACGGGGCTGCCCGTCTCCCAAGACATGTAAAGCGTGTAAGGCAGGAGCGGCAGCGCGGCGGCCGCCGCGGCGTAGGCGACCGACGCCCACTCGACCCGCCTCTCCCTGAAAGCCAGCCGGTAGGCGCAGAGCAGGAAGACGGGGCCGGCGAAGGCGAGGTTGGTCAGCTTGAAGGCGAGGCTCGCGCCGAGGTAGAGGCCGACGCGGACGAAGGCCCGGCGTCGCGCGGGCGCGTCTTCGTAGGCTTTGAGCGCGAGGCGCGTCGCTTCGAGCAGGAGCGGGAGCGCCAGCAGGTCAACCATGTAGTTGTTGATCTCGAAAAGCATCTGCTCGGTCAGGAGCAGCGCGAGCACGCACGCGGCGCGCACCCACGC
>DATMVI010000747.1:0-5654 GCA_035563275.1 Pyrinomonadaceae bacterium | reverse complement strand
AGGCATCCTCCCCGACGAGGCGCTCGTCCAGCTCGAACGCCAGCACCTCGTCCGCGCCGCCCTCGAAGAGCTCGACGAGCGCTGCGCCAAACTCCTCCGCCTGCTCTTCTACCGCGCCGAGCCGCCCCCCTACTCCGAGATTGCCGCCGCGCTCGGCACCACCGAGGGCAGCATCGGCCCCACCCGCGCCCGCTGCCTCAAAAAGCTGCTCGGCCTCGTCCGCAAGCGGGGACTTTAAAAGCGGGTGTCGGGTGGCGGGGAACAGCGCCGGCCGCCGTAAACGCCGAAGGAAAGGGGCGTTCGGCCCCGGCGCCCGAGGCCCGGCGCCCGCCCCCGCTTTTTATGTATTTTTCGGCGCGGCCGGCGCACTGTCGGGGCGTGAGGGCGGCCGGCGAGGCGCGGCCCCCGTGGAGTAAACAGATGAGACTGACCCGGCAACACATCCCCTTCGCGCGGCTGGCCGATCTGGCCGAAGGCCGCCTCGCGGCCGAAGACGAGCGGGCCGCGCGCGCGCACCTCGCCGACTGCGCCGACTGCTCGGAGCAGGCCGCGGGGCTCGGCCGACTGACCGCGCTGATGCGCGCCGACGCGAGCGAGGACGCGCCCCGCGGCGTGGTGATGAACGCCGTCGGTCTGTTCCGCGCGCGCCGCGCCGAGAGCGCGCCGGGCCTTCTGCGCCGCGTCGTCGCCGCGCTCACCTTCGACAGCAGCACGCTGACGCCGGCCTTCGGCGTCCGCTCGGGGCAGGCGGCCCCGGCCCGCCAGCTCCTCTTCAGCGCCGGCGACTTCGACGTAGACCTGCGGCTGGCCTCGGGCGGCGAGGGCTGGACGGTCTCGGGCCAAGTGCTCGGCCCCTGCGACGGCGGCGAGGTCGAGGTCGCGGCGGGCGCGCGCCGCGAGAGCGCCGGCCTCAACGACCTCTGCGAGTTCACGCTGCCACCCGTGCCCGAAGGCGTCTACACGCTGCGCCTGCGCGTCGGCGAGGTCGAGGTCGAGATTCCCCAGCTGAGCCTGCGCGCATAACTTTCGGCGGGAGGTTTTCAGCAGCCCGGAAGGGCGCGGGGTGACAGACGCGGGCGAAGGGGCGGGGCGCAAGCGCCCGGTGCCCGCGTTAGACCGGCAGACGTTTCGACCCCGAAGCGGTCGCGCTCCGCGGCGTGACCCCTCCGGGGCCGGAGCCATTGCGTTGACACCGGCCGTCGGCGGCGACCGCTCGCGTCGGCTCGCCCCGGCCACTATCTTCATCCCCACGGGGATCGTCAGAACCTTCCTTCTTCATCCGGCACAGCCTTGGAGATGAACCGAGCGGAACTCGCCAAGCGTCTCGCGGCCGCCGACGACGAGGCGGAGCAGCGCGCGCTGCTCGAACAGCGCCCCGCGCTCGCCGACGCCGCGCTCGGCTACCTGCTCAAAGACATCTGCCTCGAAGGCTGGGCCGGCGAGCCGGGCCGCGCGCAGCGCGCCGCCTCGGCCCTGCGCGCCCTCTCGGCCCGCGCCGACGACAGCGAGGTGGCCGCGCTCGCCGCGTGGGCCGGCGCGATCACGGCGCTCATCGCCGGGCAGATGGGCCTCGCCATCGAGCGGCTCGACGACGCCGAGGCGCGACTGCTCGCGCTGGGCAAGCCGGAGACGGCCGCCGCCACGCAGACGAGCAAGCTGATCGCGCTCGCCATGCTCGGGCGCTACGACGAGGCCGTCGAGTGCGGGCTGCGGGCGCGCTCCGTGCTCGACGCGCACGGCAACCAGCTCGCGGCCGGCGTCGTCGAGCAGAACATCGGCAACCTCTACGTCAGGCGCGACCGCTACGAGGAGGGGCAGCGCTTCATGGAGCAGGCCCGCAGCCGCTTCCACGCGCTCGGCGACCAGCGCCGCCTCGCCCAGATCGAGAACAGCCTCGCCCTCAACTACACCTTCCGGCACAAGTTCCGCTCCGCCGAACAGCTCTACGCGCAGGCGCTCGCCCGCGCCGAGGGGGCGGGCCTCAGCGTCACGCAGGCCGAGATCGAGGCCAACCTCGGCCACCTCGCGCTGCTTCAGGGGCGCTACGACCGCGCGCTCGACTACCTCGAACGCTCGCGCCGCCGCTACGCCACTTTAGGCATGGCGCACCAGTCGGCCATCGCCGAGCTGGAGCTGGCCGACGCCCACCTCGAACTCAACCTCGCGCCCGAGGCGGCGGCCGTCTACGAGCGCGTCGCGCCGACCTTCGCCGCGCTCGGGATGCGCGCCGAGCAGGCGCGGGCGCGGGCGCAGGGCGCGCGCGCCGCCCTCCTTCTGGGCCGCTCCGAAGAGGCCCACCGCATGTTGGGCGAGGCGCGCGCCCTCTTCGCCGCCGAGGGCAATCTGGTCGGCGAGGCGGTCGTCACGCTCACCGAGGCGCAGCTGCGCCACGCCGAGGGCGACCACCCCTCGACGGCCGTCCTCGCCGCGCAGGCCGAGGCCCCTCTGGCCCACGCCGGCGCGCGGCGGCTGATGCTTCTGGCCCGCTGGCTGCGCGCCGAGGCGGCCCGCGCGCAGGGGCAGGAGCGGCTCGCGCAAATCCTGCTTGAGATGACGCTGCGCGAGTCGGAGGCGCAGGCCTTGCCGCAGATCGCCGAGCGCTGCCACACCTCTCTGGGCCTGCTGGCCGCCTCGCGCGGCGACCGGCGCGGGGCCGAAGAGTCCTTCCGCCGCGCCGTCGCGCTCATCGAAGAGCTGCGCGCGCCGCTCCCGGCCGAGGAGTTCCGCACGGCCTTCGTCGCCGACAAGCTCGCCCCCTACGACGAACTCGTCCGCCTCTGCCTCGCCGACCCGGCGCGCGTCGCCGAGGCCTTCTCCTACACGGAGCGCGCGCGCTCGCGGGCGCTGGCCGAGATGATGAGCGGCGCGCTCGCCGTCCACCCGCGGCCGCGCGACGAGTTCGAGGCCGAGCTGTTCGCGCAGCTCGACCGCCTGCGCGAGGAGCTGAGCTGGTTCTACAGCCAGATCAACCGCCCCGTCGAGGCGCAGCCGGCGCGCGGCCCCGACGGGATGCGGGCTCTGCACGACGCCGTGCGCGCGCGCGAGGCCCGCACGCTCGAAATCATGCGCCAGCTCCAGCAGCGCGGCGGCGACGTTTCGCTCGACCGCGCCGAGCAGCTCGACGTGGAAGACCTGCGGCGCGCGCTCGGCCCCGACACGGCGCTGGTCGAGTACGCCGTGCTCGGCGGCGAGCTGCTGGCCTTCGTCGTGCGCGACGAGGGCGTCGAGGTCGTGCGCGGGCTGGCGCGTGAGGCGGAGGTGAGCGAGGCTCTGGGCCAGTTCCGTTTCCAGCTCGGGAGCCTGCGCTACGGGTCGGCGCGGATGCGCGCGCACCTCGGGCCGCTCACGGCCCGCGCGCGCCACTACCTCGGCGCGCTCCACCGCCTGCTGCTGCGCCCCGTCGAGCCCCTGCTCGGCGAGCGCCGCCTCGTCGTCGTCCCCCACCGCGCCCTGCACTACGTCCCTTTCCACGCGCTCGACGACGGCGAGGCTTACGTCGTCGAGCGGCGCGAGGTCTCCTACGCGCCGAGCGCGGGCGTGCTGCGTTACTGCCTCTCGAAGCCGGCGGCGGGCGCGAGCCGCGCGCTGCTGATGGGCGTCGCCGACGAGCAGACGCCGCGCGTGCGCGACGAAATCAGAGCGCTGGCGCCGCTCTTCCCCGACTCGACCGCCCTGCTCGACTCCGAGGCGACGCTCGAACGTTTGCGCGCGCTCGCGCCCGCGGCCGACGTGCTCCACCTCGCCTGCCACGGCCAGTTCCGCCCCGACAGCCCGCTCTTCTCCTCCCTCCAACTCGGCGACGGCTGGCTCACGGCCCGCGACGCCTACACGCTCGACTTCCGCGGCCGCCTCGTCACGCTCTCGGCCTGCGAGACGGGGGTGAGCGCCGTGGCCCCCGGCGACGAACTGCTCGGCCTCGTCCGCGGCTTCTTCTCGGCCGGCGCGCCCTCGCTCCTGCTCTCACTCTGGACGGTGGACGACGAGGCGACGGCCGACCTCATGGCCGACTTCTACACCTCGCTGCGCCGCGGCAGCCGCCCCGCCGCTGCCCTGCGCTCCGCCCAGCTCCGCCAACTGCGCCAACGTCCACACCCCTTCTTCTGGTCGCCCTTCGTCCTCCTCGGGCGCTGGTGAAAAGCAGTCCGGAGCCCGGAGTCGAGACAAAAAAACAAAGCCCGACCGGCGCGGCCGGGCTTTGTTTTTTGTCCCCGGACTGCGGACTTCCGGCTCCGGACTCCGAATGTTAGAGCGCGGACTTTTTTCTGTTCGGGGTATTTTTCCGCTTTTCGGAGGCACTGTTGGGCGGGGGGGAGGCATCAAAGCGTGTCCGAAGCGTCTTGCGCCTACCCGACCGCCGCGGGCATCAGATTTGCTGCGTCCTGACAGAAAAGTTTGCAGCCGAACACTTCCCTTGCCGGTGTAAGGAGTTACCAGTTTTTATGCGCCGCCACCTGCCCCTCGCTCTTTGCCTCCTCGCCGCGGCCCTCTTCATCACGGGCGTCGGCCTCCCCTCCACGTTCCGCGCCGCCGCGTCCGGCGACGACGACGACGAGAACGACGACACCCTCTCCTGCGAGGTGCTCGTCAGGCTCCGGCAGGAGTCCGACCTCGCGGCCGTCGCCGCCCAGTTCGGCCTCGTCGCGCGCCCCGTTGACCGCCTCCGCCAGCTCCCCGTCTTCCGCCTCCGCCTCGCCGACTGCGCCCAGCCGGCCGACGACAAAGCCGACGCGCTCGCCGCCGACCCGCGCGTCCAGTGGGCCGAGGCCAACTACACCAACGAGGTTCCCGAGGGCGTCGGCCTTTCGTGGGGCGTGGGCCTCTCGTGGGGCGTGGCCGACGGCGTGGTGGACTACAAGACGGACGCGCGGCAGTGGGCCGACGAGCAGATTCACGCCCCGCAGGCGCACCCGCACACGCGCGGCGCGGGCCAGCTCGTCGCCGTCCTCGACACGGGCGTTGACCGCCGCCACCCCGCGCTCGCCGGGCGCCTCCTGCGCGGCCGCGACTTCGTCGGCGACGCCAACGACTTCGACCCGGCGAAGGCCGACGACGACCCGACCGAGATGGGCACGCGAGCCGCCGGCCCTTACGGCCACGGCACGCACGTCGCGGGCGTCGTCGCGATGACCGCGCCCGAGGCGCGCATCATGCCCGTCCGCGTCCTGAACGACAAAGGCGTCGGCAACATGTGGGTGCTGGCGAAGGCGCTCGAATACGCCGCCGACCCCGACGACAACCCCTCTTCGGACGACGGGGCCGACGTGATTAACATGAGCCTCGCCTCGACCTACGAGTCGCGCGCCGTCGAGGACGTGCTCCGCCGCATCACGGCCCGCGCGGTCGTGGTCGCCGCCGCCGGCAACGGCGTGCCGCGCAGCGACGGCACGCGCCGCTTCGACAAAGAACTCTACCCGGCCTTCTACGCCCGCTCGGTGCCGGGCGTCGTCGCCGTCGCGGCGAGCGACCGCGCCGACAAGCTGGCCCCGTTCTCCTCGCGCGGCCCGTGGGTGGAGGTGATGGCCCCCGGCGTCGGCGTGCTCAGCAGCGTGCCGCCCGACCCGAGCGCGCCCGGCGTCCGCTACGGCGTCTGGAGCGGCACGTCGATGGCCGCGCCGTTCGTCGCCGGGCAGGCCGCGCTCGTCCGCGCGCAGGCC
>DATMVI010000746.1:0-4654 GCA_035563275.1 Pyrinomonadaceae bacterium | reverse complement strand
GCGGCCGCGTCCGCCGAGAGCCCGCGCGGGAGCTCCATCACCGTGCGCCCTTCGAGCCGGCGCAGCGCGCGCTCGACGCCGGCCAGCAGGCGCGCGTCCTTGTGGCCGCGGGCGGCGACCGTGAACGACTTCGTGACCGGCAGCCTCCCCTCGCCGAAGCTCACCGAGGCGGGGACGGGCATCAGTTGGTGGCGGGGCGCGGCGGCGGCGTTCGCCGAGGCGGCGCCGGCGGTCTGGGCCGCGGCCCCGGGGGCGCACAGCAAGGTCAGGATGAACGGCAGAATGGTTCTCAGGCTCATGTGTTCCTCGGCGTGGAGGGGAAGGGGATTTCGGGCGCGCATGGGTTTAGAAGAGTGGGAAAGTGTCGCCGAACGGGCGGCCCCCGCGGCGTAAGTTACGGTGTCATACTTGAGGTTACCGGATTAACCCGGTAAAAGCTAACGCACCCGACGACCTGCCTGTAAACTACAGACGTGAACTCGCTCAAGATCGGCATCAGCGGCGTGCGCGGCGTGGTGGGCGAGACCTTCACGCCCGAGCTGGCGGTGGCCTTCGCGCAAGCCTTCGGGACTTACCTCGACGCGGGGCGCATCCTCGTCTGCCGCGACACGCGCACGTCGGGGCCGATGGTGCGCGCCGCCGTGCTCGCGGGGCTGCTCGCCGCCGGCTGCGAGGTCATCGACCTCGACATCTGCCCGACCCCGAGCCTCCAGCTCGCCGTCCGCCGCCTCGGGGCCGAGGGCGGCATCTCGATCACGGCGGGCCACAACCCCGAGCCGTGGAACGCGCTCAAGTTCGTCCGCGCCGACGGCCTCTACCTGAACGCGACGCAGGCCGACGAGCTCTTAGACATCTACCATCAGGCCGAGTTCTCGAAGGCCCCGTGGGACGCCATCCGCAGCCGCGTCGAGCGGGCCGACGCCGTCCCGCACCACCTCGACGCGCTCTCGCGCGCCTTCGACGTGGGGGCCGTCCGCGCGCGCCGCCTGACCGTGGCGGTCGATTGCTGCAACAGCTCGTGCTCCCTGCTCTCGCCGCGCTGGCTGGCCGCGCTCGGCTGCGACGTGCTGGCCGTCAACGACGACCCCGCCGCGCCCTTCCCGCACGCGCCCGAGCCGACGCCCCGCACGATGGCGCAACTGCGCGCCGTCGTCCGCGCCGGCCGCGCCCACATCGGCTTCGCGCACGACGCCGACGGCGAGCGGCTGGGGCTGGTCACCGAGGCGGGCGAGATGCTCGCCGAGGAGGCGACTCTGGCGCTCGCGGCCGAGGTGCAGTTGAGGCGCGAGGTCGGCCCCGTGGTGACGAACGTCTCGACGAGCACGGCGGTCGAGCGCGTCGCGGCCCGCTACGGCGCGCCGGTGCTGCGGACGCCGGTCGGGCAGGCCTTCATCTCCGAGGCGATGGTCGAGGCGCGCGCCGTCGTCGGCGGCGAAGGCAGCGGCGGCGTCATCGTCCCCCGCGTGCAGTGGACGCACGACAGCGCGGCGGCCGTCGGCCTCATCCTTGAGCACATGGCGCGCACCGGCGAGTCGGCCTCGGAGCTGGCGGCCTCGCTGCCGCGCTTCGCCATGCTCAAGCACAACGTGGCCGTCGAACCCGACCGCATCCACTCGCTGCTGCAACGTCTGCACGACGAGCTGGAGAGGGAGAAGCTCGACTACGACCAGACCGACGGCATCAAGGTCGCTTGGCCCGACGGCTGGGTTCACGTCCGCGTCTCGAACACCGAATCGCTCGTCCGCGTCATCGCCGAGGCCGAATCGGCCGCCCGCGCCCGCGAACTGCTCGACTGGGCGCGCGACCGTCTGGGCCGGTGACGGCGGGGATTTTCGATCCGGATTTAGTTATCAGTCATCAGTCGTCAGTTATCAGTCAGCAGTTTTGTCTTGACTGATAACTGACGACTGACGACTGACAACCAAACATCGGAGCAGCCGACATCGTGATAAAAAACCTCCTCCTCGCGCTGGCGCTCGTCCCGGCCGCGTTCACCAACGGGGGCCTCCCGCCCGAGGGCGGCGTGACGCCCGTCAAGGTCGCCGAGGTCGCCGGCTACACCGAGGGCGTCGTCGTCGGCCGCGGCGGCGAGGTCTACGTCTCGGACGTGTACCACGGCCGCATCTACCGCGTCGGCGCCGACGGCGAGGCGCGCGTCTGGGCCGAGACGGGCGCGCCCAACGGCCACAAGATTCTGGCCGACGGCACGCACCTCGTCTGCGACGGCAAGGAGCGCGCCGTGCTCCGCCTCGACGCCGGAGGCCGGGTCGTCGGCAAGGCCGCCTCCGAGTACGACGGCAAGCCCCTGCGCGCGCCCAACGACCTGACGCTCGACGGCCGCGGCGGCTTCTACTTCACAGACCCCGGCGGGTCGAGCGCGCGCAACCCCATCGGCACGGTTCATCACGTGGACGCGCGCGGCCGCGTGCGACTCGTGGCCGGGGGGCTGGCCTTCCCGAACGGCATCGCGCTGCGCCCCGGCGGGCGCGCGCTGCTCGTCGGCGAGAGCGGCCGCAACCGCATCCTCAGCTACGACCTCTCGGCGCCCGGCCGCGCGGGCCGGATGCGCGTCTTCGCCGAGCTGCCCACGAAGCAGGGCGGGCAGATCGCCAACGAGCCGGACGGCCTCTGCCTCGACGCCGAAGGCAACCTCTACGTCGCGCACTACGGGATGCGGCAGGTGCAGGTCTTAAGCCCGTCGGGAAAACTCCTGCGCCGCTACGCGGCCGGCAACCTGACGACGAGCAACGTGGCCTTCGGCGGCCCGCGCATGGATCAGCTCTACGTCACCGGCGCGCTCGGCGAAGAGAAGAGCACGCCGGGCGGCCTCTTCCGCCTCGACCTGAAGGGCGTGCGCGGGCTGAAGGTCTTACCCCGGAAGCGAGGTTGAGGATTTCAGATTCGCGGTTTTTGATGAAGCAGAACTCAAAAATTCTTCTGAAGGCATCTGGAGCCATGAGAAAACTCTGTACGGCAGTCGTCGTCGTGTCCGCCCTCGCCTGCGGCGTCGTGAGGGCGCAAGCGCCCCCGGCCGAGGTCGAGCGCCGCGTGGAAGCCATCCTCCGGCAGATGACGCTGGAGGAGAAGATCGACCTGCTCGGCGGCGTGGACGGCTTCTTCGTCCGCGGCCTCGAACGGCTCAAGCTGCCGCGCCTGAAGATGGCCGACGGCCCCGGCGGCGTCCGCAACTTCGGCCCGGCCACGGCCATGCCCTCCGGCATCGCGCTCGCCGCCGCGTGGGACGAGGCGCTGGCCGAGCGCGTCGGCGCCGAGATCGGCCGCGACGCGCGCGCCAAAGGCGTCCACTTCCTCTTAGGCCCCGGCGCCAACATCTACCGCGCCCCGATGAACGGCCGCAACTTCGAGTACCTCGGCGAAGACCCCTTCCTCGCCGCGCGCACCGCCGTCGGCTACATCCGCGGCGTGCAGTCGCAGAACGTGACCGCGACGATCAAGCACTACGCGGCCAACAACTCGGAGTTCGACCGCCACCGCACGGACTCGGTCGTCAGCGAGCGCGCGCTGCGCGAAATCTACATGCCCGCCTTCGAGGCCGCCGTCAAAGAGGCCCGCGTCGGGGCCATCATGAGTTCCTACAACCTCGTCAACGGCGAGCACGCCTCGCAGAACAAGCACCTGCTCACCGACGTGGCGAAGCGGGAGTGGGGCTTCGACGGCGTGATGATGTCGGACTGGTTCGCCACCTACGACGGCGTGGCGGCGGCCAACGCCGGGCAGGATTTGGAGATGCCGGGGCCGCAGCACATGAACCGCAAGAACCTCCTGCCGGCCATCGAGTCGGGCAAGCTCTCGGTCGCCACCGTCGACGACAAGGTGCGGCGTCTACTCCGCACGGCCGCGCGCTTCGGCTGGCTCGACCGCGAACAGACCGACCTCTCCATCCCGCGCTTCAACCAGCAGGGGCGCCGCGTCGCGCGCGAGGCGGCGCACAAGGGCGTCGTGCTGCTGAAGAACGACGGCGGCGTGCTCCCGCTCGACCGCGCGAAGGTGAAGACCGTGGCCGTCATCGGCCCTTCGGCCTACCCGGCCGTGCCGATGGGCGGCGGCAGCGGGCGCGTCGAGCCGTTCGCCGCCGTCAGCCTCATGGAGGGTTTGAGCAACGCGCTCGGCGCGGCCGGCGACGTGCTCTACCACCGCGGCCTGCCCACGCACGCCGAGATGGCCGACGCCACCGCCTTCGTCACCGAGGCGCAGAACGGACAGCCCGGCCTCAAGGCCGAATACTTCGACAACCCGGAGCTGAAGGGCGAGCCCGTCCTGACGCGCACCGACCGCCGCGTCAACTTCCGCCGGGCGGCGATGAGCTTCCCCGAGAAGACTTTCTCGGAGCGCTGGACGGGCTACTACGTCCCCGAGGCGGCCGGCGAACACTACCTCTTCGTCGAGACGACGGGCGAGGACGGCGGGCGCTTCCGCCTCTACCTCGACGACAAGCTCGTCTTCGACAACTGGGAGACCTTCCCGGCGCTCCTCCGCCACACAACCGTGCCGCTCGACGCGCGCCCGCACAAGCTCGTGCTCGAACACCGCGGCCGCTCGGCGTGGCTCGGCACGCGGTTCGGCCTCGGCGTCGTGCGCCGCGGCGCGGCCGTCGACCCGGCGGCCAAAGCCATCGCCGCGCGGGCCGGCGCGG
>DATMVI010000745.1:0-7406 GCA_035563275.1 Pyrinomonadaceae bacterium | reverse complement strand
GGGCGGGGGCGGGGGGGGGGGGTAAATGGCTGTCGGGCCGCCGATTAGGCGGTTGGGCGGCGCGGCATGGGAGTTGTTAAGCAGGGTGGCAGGAGGATAGGACATGACGACATATAATCTGAAGGGCAAAATCGCTAGTGGCGTCCTTACTCTCTCCCTATTGTTCGGCATCGGCATCGCGGCGAGCACCACGGCCGACGCGCAGTGGCGCGACAACACCTACCGCCGCCAGCAGCGCGAGTACGAGCGCGAGCAGCGCCGCCGCCAGCGCGAATACGAGCGCCAGCAGCGACGCGCGCAGCGTCAGGCGCAGCGCGGCGTCTATAACAACGGCGTCTACAACAACGGCGGATACGGCGTCTACAGCCGCCGCACCCGCGACGGCTACGGCAACTACGGCGGCACGTTCGACCTCCGGCAGACGGCCCTCAACGCCGGCTACAACGAGGGCATGAAGGAGGGGCGCGAGGATCGCAGCCGCAACGAGCGTTTCAACTTCAGCGACGAGAGCGACTACCGCAGCGCGACGAAGGACTACAGCTCGCGCCTCGGCGACCGCTCGACGTACCAGACCTACTTCCGTCAGGCGTTCCAGAACGGGTACCGCGACGGCTACTACGGCAACACCGGCAGCGGCTATTACGACCCGTACAACTACTAACGGGCGGCCGCGCACACACACAACCGAATCCGGGGGCGCGTGATGGAACCATCACCGCCCCCGTTCGCTTTCAGGAACCGAGCCGCGGGCGGCGGGCGGGTTGACCTTAACCGGACTCAACCCGTTAGCTCCGGCCCGCGGCTCGGTTCTCTTATCTGGCATCGCGCTTGCTGAACGGTGTCTGTTCCGGCAGCGTGGCGGTAAAATGCGTGGGAAGCGGCGCGCGGGGCGTACGGATGCGCGTGCGCGCCGTCCGCTAAGTGGACAACCGCGGAAGGAGTCGCGTGATGATGGCGGAAGAAGAAGCGACCGGGGCCGACTGGCGCGGGAATCTGATCGAGGGCGACGGCGACATAGCGCAACTGCTTCAGGCCACGCGCCGCATCGCCGTGCTCGGCATGAAGACCGAGGCGCAGGGCTACCAGCCCGCCTTCTACGTGCCGCAGTACATGGCGACGGCCGGCTTCGAGGTCGTCCCCGTGCCCGTCTACTACCCCGCCGTGACGCACATCCTCGGCCGCAAGGTCTACCGCAAACTCTCGGACGTGCCCGGCGAGATCGACCTCGTCAACGTCTTCCGCCGCCCCGAGGACATCCCGCCGCACGTCGAAGACATCCTCGCCGCGCGCCCCCGCGCCGTCTGGTTCCAGTCGGGCATCCGCCACGACGCGGCGGCCGAGGCGCTCGCGCGCGCCGGCATCAAGGTCGTGCAGGATCGCTGCCTCATGGTCGAGCACCGCCGCGCGCGCTACCCGCGCTGAACGGGCCGCCGGCCGCAAGTTTTCCAACACAACAAGAACGAGGGGAGAGAGGTTCTAATGAACGTGAAGCTGAAGAAGTTGAGCGAGCAGGTGATGGTCATCACCGGCGCGTCGAGCGGCATCGGGCTGGTGACGGCGCGGATGGCCGCGAAGCGCGGCGCGAAGCTCGTCGTCGCGGCCCGCGCCGAGGACGCGCTCAGGCAGTTGGTCGAAGAGATCAGGGCCGCGGGCGGCGAGGCCGAGTACGTCGTGGCCGACGTGGGGCGCGAGGAGGATGTCTGGAACATCGCGAAGACGGCGCACGAGCGCTTCGGCGGCTTCGACACGTGGGTCAACAACGCGGGCGTCTCCATCTACGGCCGCATCCTCGACCACTCGACCGAGGACATGCGCCGCCTCTTCGACACGAACTTCTGGGGCACGGTCTACGGCTCGCAGATCGCCGCCATCCACCTGCGCCGGCACGGCGGCGCGCTCATCAACGTCGGCAGCACCGTCTCCGACCGCGCCATCCCGATTCAGGGCGTCTACAGCGCCTCGAAGCACGCCGTCAAGGGCTTCACCGACGCGCTGCGGATGGAGCTCGAAGCCGAGGGCGCGCCCATCTCGGTGACGGTCGTCAAGCCCGGCTCGATAGACACGCCGTTCCCCGAGAACGCGAAGAATTTGATGGAGAAGGAGCCGACGCTGCCGCCGCCCGTCTACGCGCCCGAGGTGGTGGCCGAGGCGATCCTGCACTGCGCCGAGCACCCCGTCCGCGACGTGTTCGCCGGCGGCGGCGGCAAGGCGATGTCGGTCATGGAGAAGTACACGCCGCGGCTCGGCGACAAGATCATGGAGAACTTCATGATCGAGGGGCAGAAGATGGACGAGCCGGCGGGCCACCCCGACGACAACGGCCTCTACCAAGCCTCGGGCCAACTGAAGGAGCGCAGCGGCCGCCCCAGCTACGTCTCCGAGTCGAGCCTCTACACGAAGGCTTCGCTCCACCCGCTGCTCACGGGCGCGCTCGTCTTCGGCGCGGGCCTCGCGCTCGCCGCGCTCTGGCGCCCGTGGGAGGCGAACGGCAGGCGCAACGGGAGTAACGGTCACCACCGCGGCGCGAACGGCTCGGCGAACGGCGCGTGGCCCTCGGCCTCGGGCCTGCCGGCCGAAGGCTGAGCGGCGACAGTTAAACGGCTTCAGGGACGCGCGCCGGCGGACGCCCACCGCCGGCGCGCCTTTTTGCGCGCGCCACACAAAGACAACGCCTTCGGGAAAATTTCAATCTCAACCGCGAAGTATAATTCGGGCCGGTTGTGAGCCGGCGGGTGGACGGGGCTGAGATGACGAAACTGAAGGTGTGCATCGCCGGGGCGACGGGCTGGGTCGGCAAGCCTCTCTGCTCGGCCGTCGCCGAGGCGGGCGACCTGAGCCTCGTCGGGGCCGTCTCGCGCACGCATCGGGGCCGCAGCCTGAAAGACGTTTTGGGCGACACGGGCCCCGGCGTGACGGTCAGCGGCACGGTCGCCGAGGCCCTCGAAGCCCCGGCCGACGTGCTCGTCGATTACACGAAGGCGGACGTGGTGAAGGCCAACGTGTTGACGGCCGTCGGCAGGGGCGTCCACGTCGTCGTCGGTTCTTCGGGCCTGACGGACGAGGATTTCGTCGAGATCGACCGGGCCGCCTCCGAGCGTCGCGTCGGGGTGATCGCCGCGGGCAACTTCGCCATCACCGCCGTGCTGCTCCAGCGCTTCGCCTGCGAGTCGGCGAAGTACCTGTCGCACTGGGAGATCATCGACTACGCCTCCGACGTCAAGCAGGACGCGCCGAGCGGCACGGCGCGCGAGCTGGCCTTCCGGCTTTCGGAGGTCGGGAGGCCGGAGGTCACGCACCCCGTCGAGCAGACGATTGGGGAGAGGGAGAGCCGCGGGGCGACCCTGAACGGGACGCAGATTCATTCGCTCCGCCTCCCCGGTTACGTGATCGGCGTCGAGGCGGTCTTCGGCGCGCGGGACGAACGCCTCAGCATCCGCCACGACGCCGGGAGCGGCGCGGGGCCTTACATACAAGGCACGCTCCTCGCGATTCGTAAAGTGAGGGAGCGCGTCGGGCTAATCAGGGGCTTGGATAAGATCATGGGGTAACGCGTCCGCAGGCCGTCGGGCACCGAGATGAGCGCCGGGTTATGCGCGAACTGTAAGAGGCTCGGTTTTGTTTGGAGTCTCGACGCCGACCGCGTCACGCAATGGTACTGCTCTCTTTGCGGCTTCGTCGCCGTCGAGGACGAAAGCAAAGAAGCGGCGTGCGCCGCGTGCGGCCGCCGGTCGGCCGTGTGGCTCGTGCGCGACGGCCGTCAGTATTACTGGTGCGTGCTCTGTGGTTTCTCTCCGGAACAGGCAGCCTGATTCGTCGTGGGCGTCATCATGATGGACGTGACCTTCGTTGATCTCCTGCTCGTCCTCGTCGTCGCGCTGAGCGTGTGGAACGGGTGGCGGCGCGGCTTCGTCCTCGGGCTGCTCGACCTCGTGCGCTGGGCCGGGAGCCTTCTGGCGGCGATCCGTTTTTACCAGCCGGTCGCGCGCTGGCTCGGGCCGCGCGTGGACTTGTGGTCGGACGCGTGGGACATGCCGGTCGCCTTCCTGCTCGTGGCGGTCGTCACCAGCGTCGTCATCCAGCTCGCGGGCGCCTCGCTGCTCAGGCGCATGTCGCCGGCCGCGCACGAGCGGCCGCTCAACCGCGCGCTCGGCACGCTGCCCGGCCTCGTCAGCGGCGTCATCCTCGCGGCCGTGCTGTCGGCGCTGATGCTCGCGATGCCTCTGCCCGAGGGGCCGCGCGAGTCGGCGCGCGCGAGCGCGCTGGCGAACCGCCTCACCGTCTACACCGAGCGGGTCGAGGCCGCGCTCGTCCCCATCTTCCACGACGCCATCCGGCAGACGCTCAACCGCCTGACGATCAGGCCCGAGTCGGACGAGCGCGTCAAGCTGCCTTACACGGTCGAGCGGACGCGGCCGCGCCCCGAGCTTGAGGCGCAGATGTTGGAGATGGTCAATCAGGAGCGGGCCGCCGCCGGCCTCAAGCCGCTCGTCTTCGACCCGGAGCTGCTGCCGGTGGCGCGCGCCCACTCGGCCGACATGTTCGCGCGCGGCTACTTCTCGCACAACACGCCCGAGGGCCGCAGCCCCTTCGACCGCATCCGCGAGGGCGGCGTCACCTTCAGCATCGCGGGCGAGAACCTCGCGCTCGCGCCGACTTTGCCCATCGCCCACAACGGCCTGATGAACTCGCCCGGCCACCGCGCCAACATCCTCCGCCCCGAGTTCGGCCGCGTCGGCATCGGCATCATGGACAGCGGCCTCCGCGGGCTGATGGTCACGCAGAACTTTCGGAACTGAAAAGGGACAGCGGACAGCAGTCAGTAGTCAGTAGTCAGTAGCCAGTAGCCAGTAGGCTCCGCAGGATGCTCGTTGACGCTGACACTTGAGCGAGTCGATACCGAAGGTCTTCCTACTGGCTACTGACTACTGACTACTGTCTACTTCCTTCATGCCCGACCTCTTCATCATCGAGGCCGATACCGCCGGGCAGAGGCTCGACGAGTTTCTGGCCGCGCGCCTGCACGGGCTGAGCCGGATGCGCATCGCGGGGCTGGTCGCCGCGGGCGCGTGCGCGGTGAACGGCGCGGCGGCGCACGCCGGCTGGAAGCTGCGCGCGGGCGACGTGGTGCGGCTGACCGCGGGCGACGGGGGGCCGAACGCGATGACGCCCGAGCCGCTCCCGCTCGCCGTCGTCTACGAAGACGCGCACGTCGTCGTCGTAGACAAGCCGGCCGGCATGCTCGCCCACCCGACGCGCGGGGTCAAAAGCGGCACCCTCGCCAACGCCCTCGCCTACCACCTGAACCGGTCGCGGATTGAGGGCGCGTTGACGGTTGACGAAGGAGGCGCTGAACGAGAGTCCGCGTCGCACGCACGAGCATCAGCTTCGAGCGGGCAAGGGTCAACGGACTCCAGCCCGCAGTCCGCAACCCGCGACCCGCAATGGATTCGTCCCGGCATCGTCCACCGCCTCGACCGCGCCACCTCGGGGCTGATGGTCGTGGCGAAGACGCAGGAGGCGCTCAGCCGCCTCTCGGGACATTTCCACCGGAGGCTGGTCGAGAAGCGTTACCTCGCCGTGCTGCGCGGCCGCGTCGCCGCAGACCGCCTGACGATCAGCGCGCCCATCGGCCGCGTCGCCGAGCGCAGCCCGGCGTGGGGCGTGACCGCCGAGGGCAAGCCGGCCGAGACGCGTCTGCGCGTCGTCGAGAGGCGCGGCGACCTGACGCTCGTCGAACTCGAACCCGTCACCGGCCGCACCAACCAACTCCGCATCCACTGCGCCCACGCGGGCCACCCAGTCGCCGGCGACGAGTGGTACGCGGCCGACGCCGCGCCGCGTCTCTGCCTGCACGCGGCGCGTCTGGCGCTGCATCACCCCGCCGACAACCGCCCGCTGGAGTTCGCCTCGCCGCTGCCGGAAGAAATCCGAGAGGTTTTCGACGGGTCGGCGTAAACCTCACGTCTCACAGGGTTTGCAAATTTTACGGCGGAAAATTTTTTTGGTGAAACGGTTGCGCGCCGGCCCCGAAAGCTTTATAGTGCATCCCAACACGGGCATGCGGTGAAACCAAATGCCTTAGACGGTTGCTGGGGTGAGGACAGTGACCGTTATTAGAGACGGGCGCGACGGTCCCAAAGCCGGTCGCGCCCGTTTACTATTCCGCGCTGAGGCCCGGCCGTGAGGGAGGGCGTCCGACGTTTCATCACCTTGAGCCTGATGAAACGTCGGACGCCCTCCCTCACGGCCGGGCTTCCGTTCTTAACTCGCAACGCGAAACTTTTTTACCGGTGGCAACCTCCGTTTACCGCGCCGCAACCGATGTTGGGCTCGCGGCCGGACTGACTGCCGCGCCGCTTCTGCGGTATATTCTCTCCATCCCCCGAAAGCTCTTCCCGCTAAACCCCGGCGTCGGCCCTTCATGCCTGACGCCCGAGGGCCGAACCCCGCGCGCCGAGGCGGGGCGAAAACATTAACGACGAAGGACGAAGATGACGAAGCTTTTCATCGCGGCCGCGCTCGCGGCTCTGACGCTCACGAACCCCGGCGCGGCGCGGGCGCAGGACGCGCCGCAGACGCTCCCGGCCTCGGCCCCGAGGGCCGCGCGCCAGCACCTGATCGGCGAGGTGACGGCCATCGACGCGGCCGCCGGCCGCCTCACCGTCAAAGCCGACGCGGGCGGGGCGGCGGTCGAGGTGACGACCGACGCGCAGACCGTCTTCCGCCGCATGCCGCCGGGCCAGTCGTCGCTCGACCGGGCCGAGACGATCGCGCGCGCCGACGTGAAAGTCGGCGACCGTGTGCTCGTCCCCAACGGCGCGGCGGCCGGCGGCGCGGCGGCGCGGCAGGTCATCATCATGGCGCGCGCGGCCATCGACGAGCAGCGCGAGCGCGAGCGCGAGGAGCGGCGCCGGCGCACGCTCGTCGGGCGCGTCACGGCCGTCGATGCGTCTAAGCGCGAGGTCACCGTGCAGGCCCGCGGCCGCGAGGGTGTGTCGGCCGTGACGGTCGCCGCCTCTGACGCGACGCGCTTCCTGCGCTACGCGCCCGACTCGCTGCGAACCGAGCACGCGCGGCCCGGCGCGCTCGCCGACGTTCGCGTCGGCGACCAACTGCGCGCCACCGGCGAGCGCGACGCGGCGGGCACGCGCTTCGCGGCCGAAGAGGTCATCACCGGCACGGTCTCGCGCGTCTTCGGGCAGATCACGGCCGTGGACGCGGCGCGCGGCGAGGTCACGGTGAGGAACGAGCTGATGGGCGAGACCTTCACCGTCGCGCTCGGGCCGAACACGACGCTGCGGCGGCTCTCGCCCGAGGTCGCCGGGCAGCTCGCCGAGAGGCGCGAGCGCAGGCAGCAGCGGCGCGCCGAGCGCGGCGAGCGGCGGGCCGGCCGCGAGGACTCGCCG
>DATMVI010000744.1:0-2522 GCA_035563275.1 Pyrinomonadaceae bacterium | reverse complement strand
GCCTCCGCCTTCGGCGGCCGTGAGGCCCGCGGCCTCGGGCTCGCCCGGCGCGTCGGCGCAGCTCGCGGCCGCCGCCTCGCGGGTCGCCCTCGTCGTCGGCAACCGGGCTTACCCCGGCGACCTCGCGCTCAGGAACCCGGTCAACGACGCGCGCCTCATGGCCGAGACGCTGCGCGGCCTCGGCTTCGAGGTGGTCGAAGGGCTCGACCTCCGGCGCGCGCAGATGGAGCAGGCCTTCGACCGTTTCAAGCAAAAGCTGCGGCCGGGCGGCGTCGCGCTCTTCTTCTACGCCGGCCACGGCGTGCAGCTCGGCGGGCGCAACTACCTCATCCCCGTCGACTATCAACAACTCTGTTCGGGCGCGACCCCCGAGAAGAGTTTGTGGGACGTGGGCGCGGCGCTCGCCGAGCCGACGCAGAAGAGCGGCCTCACCATCGTCGTCCTCGACGCCTGCCGCAGCTTCAACGACTTCTCCCGCTGCATCCCCGACGCCGGGGTCGGCTTCACCGAATTCAAGAACCCGCCCTCGGGCAGCTTCGTCGCCTTCTCGACCTCGCCCGGCCGCGTCGCCGGGGACGGGCAGGGCGGCAACAGCGACTACGTGGCAGCCCTCTCAAACAACCTGCGGATGCGCCCCTCGCGGCTCGAAGACGTTTTCATCCGCACGCAGATCGAGGTCGAGCGCGCGACCGTCGGCGTGCGCCTCGGCAAGACCGAGGTGGGGCCGCAGGTGCCGTGGACGAACTCGTCTCTGAAGGCCGTCTTCTACTTCACGCCCGACGAGGTGGCGCAGAGGCCCGCGCCGCGACTGACCGCGCCGGCCGTGACGGCGGGCAGCCGCCCGCTGACTTTCAACGTGCCGCAGGTCAACGAGCGCGGCACGGTGGTCGGGGAGAAGCCGGGGCGCGCGAGCGGCTTCGTGGCGGACTTGGGCGGCGTGGCGCTGGAGATGGTGGAGGTTCCCGGCGGGCGCTTCCGGATGGGCGCGGGCGCGTCCGAGGTGGCGCGCGCCTTCGCCGAGGCCAAAGCCGACGGCGTCAACATCGAAGAGGACACTTACCTCAACATCACTTCCGAGATGCCGCAGCACGCCGTGGACGTGCCGGGCTTTTTTATGAGCCGCCACGAGGTCACGCAGGCGCAGTACGCGGCCGTGATGGGCGAGCTGCCGAACATCCCGGCGGCCTTGCGCGGGGCGCACATGCCGGTCGTCAACGTCACGTGGGACAAGGCCAACGAGTTCTGCGCGCGTCTGAGGAACGCGACGGGCCGCGCCTACCGCCTGCCGTCGGAGGCCGAGTGGGAGTACGCGGCGCGCGGCGGAACCGACACGCCCTTCGCTTTCGGGCCGACCGTCACGCCGACGCTCGCCGTCTACGACTCGACGATCCCGTTCGGCGCGGCCCCGCGCGGGCCGCGCCGGAGGGCGGCCTCCGAAGTGGGCGCCGTCGGCCCGGCGAATGCCTTCGGCCTGCACGACATGCACGGCAACGTCTGGGAGTGGGTGGCCGACTTCTGGCACCTCGACTACACGGGCGCGCCGACGAACGGCGGCGCGTGGGACGTGCCGGAGATGATTCCCGTGGAGGCCGATGACCCGGCGGGCGAGCAGATGGAGGACGAGTCGCGGGTGGCGCGCGGCGGCGCGTGGAACACGGCCGCGAGCCGCTGCCGCTCGGCCAGCCGCTTCCGCTTCGCGCCGCACACCGCCTCGCCCTACCTCGGCTTCCGCGTCGTCACCAGATGAAGAGGGTTTAGTTCTCGAAGCAGAGTTGAGCGGGGCGGAACTTCATTCCAACGCGGAGGGGACGGGGCAAGCGCGGGGGGCGCGGAGAAGGACATGTTCTTCTCCGCGCCCCCCGCGTTAGAGACCGCGTAGCCCTGCGCTCGGCCGTCAGGCAATGTCACGTCGGCGCGGCGGTCGAGCTTATCAGTGGTGCTCAAGCTCGACGTGGGTGACGAGCACGTCGCCGCCTCTGACGACCGTTTGCTTGGCGGCCTTGTCCTTCTCGGGGGCGGCCGTGCCGGGCGCGTGCCGGGCGAGGAAGTCGCGCACGGCCCGCTCCTGCGCCCGGTCGGTGATCGCGCCGAGGTCTTGCGGGTTGACTAAGCTCTTGAGGTCTTCGAGCGTGCCCACCGGCTCTTTCGACCAGACGACCCAGAACTTCTCCGTCCCCTGATTCTCGTCGAACACCATCCAGCCGGTCTCCACCTTCGTGCCGGCCGCGACCTCCGACGAGCCTTCGTTGGCCGTCGGCGAAGGGAAGAGGATGTTGAGGGTCGTCCGCCCGTCCCCGGCCAGCCCCTCGTTGAGCAGGTAGAGGCGGCCGCCCTGCGGGCTTCGCATGTTGAAGCGGAAGCGCCAGCCGCTCTCGAAAATCTCCTGCCCCGACGAGTCGAACTCCGCCTGATAAGGCTTGCCCTCGCGCACCTTCTGCACCGTCAGCCAGTAGTTGAGCGAGCGCGCGGGGGCGCGCGCGGCCTCCGGCACGAGGCCCGCGGCTTTGCCCGCCGACTCGCCC
>DATMVI010000743.1:0-19334 GCA_035563275.1 Pyrinomonadaceae bacterium | reverse complement strand
ACGCCCGGCCGAGGCCGCGCTCGCGGGCGGTCGCCCCGGAGTTGAGCGGGCCGTTGGGCGAGCCGGCGGCGACGTAGGCCCGGTTGAAGCGCTCGTAGATGTGGTCGGGCGTCGAGGGGTCGTTGAGGTCGAAGCCCTGATTGAAGGCGACGGCTTGGAGGAGGTTCCGGCCGCGGGTGCCGACGTAGCGCGCCTCGAAGAGGAGGTCTTTGGTCAGTTCGTACTGCACGCCGACGTTCCACTGCTGGACGAGCGGGGTCTTCAGGTCGCGGTCGACGGCGCGGAACTCGAAGGTCTCGGCGATGTTGCCGAGGTTGGCGCCGGTGGTCGCGTTGCCGCGCGCGTCGCGCGAGACGCCCGTGTTGTCGCGGATGACGTAGGCGCCGCCCGCCCCGGAGCCGCGGACGACGCGGAACGGCAGCCAGTTGTTGAGCGAGAGGTCGGTCGGCTGCGCCGAGAACGCGGTCCCGATGGGGACGTTGCCCGAGGGGACGGTGATCTCGACCTCGCGCAGGAAGGGGTAGTTGCTGAAGACCGTGTTGATGAAGGCGGCCGAAGGGCGGTCGTAGAAGAGGCCGAAGCCGCCGCGGACGACCACCCGGTTCGACCGGAAGGGCGCGTAGGCGAAGCCGGCGCGCGGCGCGAAGTTGTTCGTGTCCTGACCGCGCAGCGTGTGGTTGTTGCCGGCGCGGGCCGTCACGGCGACGGCGCCGTCCACGTTGGCGAGGCCCGTGGCCCGCGCGTTGTCGGGCACGAGGAAGCCGGGAGCAGGGCTGTCGCAGACCGAGAGCGGGCCGCCCGCCTGCGAGAAGCACTGCTCGAAGTCAGTGAAGTCGAAGTTGCCGATGCGGCCGTGCTTCTCCGTCGGCCAGAGGAACAGCTCGTAGCGCAGGCCGACGTTCAGCGTGAGGCCGCGCGACACCTTCCAGTCGTCCGTCACGAAGCCGCTGAAGTCCATGAAGCGGAAGCTCTTCTCGGTGACGCCGAACTGCGTGTCGGCCTCGGTGGCGTTGCCGGTGAGGAGCTGCGTGATGCTGTCGAACTTCTCGAACTCGGTGGCCTGCTCCTCCGGCAGGCTCGAATCGTACCGGTGGCGCTTGAAGTCGCCGCCGAAGCGGAGGGTGTGGCTGCCCCTGATCCACGTCAGGTTGTCGGAGAAGCTGTAGGTCTGCTGCTCGCGGAGGTTGAAGGAGTCGTTCGGGCCGCCGAAGGAGAACTGCGAGAGGTTGGTGCCGGGCCGCCCGATGAAGTGGCCGAGGCGGCGCGTGCCGGGGCTGTCGTCGAAGAGCAGCGCCGGGTTGTGGATGCCGACGGCGGCGTTGGTGAACTCCTCCGTCAGAAACGGGTCGTCGAGCCGCCGCGTGTTGTTGAGGTGGAAGTAGCCGAAGCGCGCCTCGTTAATCAGCGTCGGGCCGAAGACGTGCTGGTCTGAGACGGCCAGCGTGCGGTTGCGGTCGGCGCGCCGGAGCGTGAAGGGCGAGGTCAGGCTCGACGGGTCGGGGAACGAGTCGAGGGCCGGGAAGTTCGAGAAGAAGAACGTGCCCGAGAGCGAGTTGTTCGCCGACAGGCGGCCGTCGAGGCGGGCCGTGAACTGGTGCTGCTCGAACTCCGAGGGGACGACGTTGAGCTGCTGGACGAGCGGGTTGTTCTCCCTGAGCGTCCGCGTGATGACGTTCGGGGCCGAGCCGAACTGGAAGGCGCGCGCGCCGGCGCGGTCGACGCCGATGATGCGCCCGCCCGCGCGCGGCGTGGCGATGACGTAGTCGCCGGTGACGGGGTTGCGCAGGTTGAAGAGGTTGAGCGCGACGGGCGAGATGTCGGCCGCGGTCAGGCAGTTCGAGCCCGAGCAGCCGTTCTCGGCGTTGAAGGCCGCGGCGAGGGCCTCGGCCGTGCGCCCGCCGGTGATGCGGCGCAGCGCGACCGGCAGCACCGAGACGCTGCGGGCGGTCGGGACGAAGCCGGTGACGGCGTTCGTGTACTGGTAGCCGCCGAAGAAGAACCACTTCTCTTTGACGACGGGGCCGCCGACGGCGAAGCCGCCCTCGTTGCGCCGGGCCTTCGGCTTCGCGATGCCCTCCTTGTTGAAGAAGAAGTCGTTGGCGTTGAACTTCTCGTTCTGGAGGTAGTAGTAGGCCGAGCCGTGGAAGTCGTTGGTGCCCGACTTGGTGACGAGCTGGAAGTTGCCGCCGCCGGAGCGCCCCGTCGAGGCGTCGTAAAGGCTCGTCTGCAATTTAACTTCCTGAAGCGTCTCGGGCGCGGGCGCGATGTTGTCGTTCAGAGAGCCTTCGTTGGTGGTGATGTTGGTGGCGTCCACGCCGTTGAAGAAGAGGCTCGTCGAGGTGGTGCGCGTGCCGTTGACCGAAGGCGACTGGTTGCCGTTGCTGTTGGTCGAGACCGGCGAGAGGTCGGTGCTGACGCCGGCCTCCGTGTTGAGGAGCTGCGTGAAGCTGCGCGTCGAGGTGGGCACTTGGACGAGCTGCTCGGCGTTGATCTGGCGCGCGACGGCCGCCGTCTCCGGCGTGGCGAGCGCCTCGCCGCCCGTCACCGTGATCGTCTCGCCACTGATGTCGCCGACTTCGAGCCTGTCTTCGAGCGTGCGCGGCACCGCGGCCTCGACCTCGACGGCCTCGCGCCTGAGCGGCTTGAAGCCCGCGAGCGTGTAGGTCACCTCGTAGGCGCCGACGGGCAGCGCCGGCACCGTCCAGCGGCCGTCGTCGGCGGTCGTGGCGGAGCGGACGAGCCCCGTGCCGGCGTTCCTGACCTCGACGGCGACGCCGGGGAGGACGGAGCCGTTCTGATCCTGCACGACGCCGGTCAGCGCCCCGGCGGGGCCGGCCTGCGCGAAAGCCGTGAGCGAGAGCGCAAGGATGAGCCCGAGGGTCGGCGGCAGCCGGCGGCCCGCCCCCACGCGGCGCGCCGCGGGGGTAAAGCGTTTGCTCAGTCGCATAGTCTTCTCCTGTGAATTCATCAAGTGGGTAGCGGAATTGTGACAGGTACGGGTATCGATGTCGGACGCCGCGCGAGGGCCCGAGCGGGACTTACGCCGCGCGCGGCATCATCGGGCGCGGGCGCGGCGGTGTGCGGCTGTCTCGGGTATCGAATACTAGGCGGGCGGGTTTACGGCGCGGTGAATGGAGACTTAAATACTTGTTACAGGACGCGGACTCAGAATTTCGGCGGGGCGGCGGCCTTCGACGAAGGCGAAGACGTGGAAGTGGTCGCGGTTCTCGCGCGGCGACTCGACGCGGCCCGCGCCTCGCGCCCGGCGGAGAGTCCGCGCCGCCGTTCGGCATCTCCGCGGAAGGAGTCAAGCGCCCCAATCGAGAGTAACGTATACTGGGAGTCGAGCACTGAGAACCCGAATGATCTGCCGGGGTGCCGTAAGCGCCAACCCGATGGTGGATAATCACAAACCCCGGGCCACGTCGGCCCGTGTCGCGAGCCGGGCGGGCCGCGCTTCGACGCTGCGGAACCGGGGCGCGGCCCGACGGACATGAATCGCCACGAACTACTACAGCTTTTCGTGCTCGCCAACGAGTTCAAGGAGGGCGACCTGCGCGTCGGCGGGACGGTTGACGGCCGCGTGCGCGAAGAGGCGCGGCGGACGCTCGGCGCGCTGCGGCTCGCGGACGTGGGGCCGACGGCCCTCGTCGAAGACGGCGTCAGCGAGGCGCTCGCCCGCTCGCTCGACGGCCGCCTCGCGGCCGAAGTCTCCGCCCTGACGGTGGAGGGACTGAGGGACATCTTGTTGAGTGACCGGGGGGCGGGCTGGGCGCGCCGCTACCGCGACGGGCTCTCCAGCGAGGCGGTCGCCGCCGTCGTCAAGGTCATGTCGAACGAGGAGCTGTCGAAGGTGGCGCGCGCTCTGTTCAACCCGCTGCCGGGCGACGGCGTCACGCTCGGCTCGCCGCGCCACTTCGGCTCGCGCCTCCAGCCGAACAGCCCCGGCGACGACGAGGAGGAGATTCTCTTCTCGATCCTCGAAGGGCTCACCTACGGCTGCGGCGATGTCGTCCTCGGCATCAACCCGGCGAGCGACGACGTGGAGACGATCATCCGCCTTGAGGAGCTGCTGCGCGGCGTGGTCGAGCGGCTCGCGCTCCCCACGCGCTACTGCGTCCTCTCCGACATCGTGAAGCAGACGAGCGCCCGCGCGCGGACGCGCGTTGACGTGGGCTTCCAGAGTCTGGCCGGCACCTCGAAGGCGCTCTCCGGGATGGTCGGGATGGACGTTGACGGCCTCCTCGACTTGGCCCGCGGCTTCGACGGGCTCTACTTCGAGACGGGGCAGGGCTCGGAGGTCACCAACGGCGCGGCCGAGGGGCTCGACATGGTGACGCTCGAAGCGCGCACCTACGGCGTGGCCCGCCACCTCGGGCGGCGGACGGGCGCGTGGATGATCGTCAACGACGTGGCGGGCTTCATCGGGCCGGAAGTCTTTCGCACGGGCGGGCAACTGCTGCGCGCGTGCCTCGAAGACGCCGTGATGGCGAAGCTGCACGGGCTGACGATGGGGCTCGACGTTTGCTCGACCTTCCACATGGGCATCGAGCCCGGCGAGCTGCGGCGGCTGACCGGGCAGATCGTCCGGCAGGCCGCGCCCGCCTACCTCATGGCCGTGGCGGGCAACACCGACCCGATGCTCGGCTACCTCACCACCTCGTTCCGCGAACACCCGCGCCTGCGCGTCCAAACCGGCAGGCAGGTCTCCACGCCCATGCGCGCGCGGCTCGCCGAGCTCGGCATCGCGGACGAGGCCGGGAGCCTCCGCGATGACGGGCCCGGGCCGGAGTCGCTCTACGCGGCTTACATGAAGGCGGGCGGAGACACGCGCCCGCGCGAGACGCTGCGCGCCGAGGGGAGGAGGAAGGTCGAGGCGCTGCGCCAGCGCGGCTACGACCTCGGCCACGGGCACGGCCCCGACTACGAGGCCCCGGCCGCCGTCGAGTCGCGCCTGAGCACGATCTACGGCCACGCGCGGCGCGCCCTCTACGCGACGCTCGACGAGGCGCTTCTGCGGGACGTGTCGCCGCACGGCCTGCGCGTCAACACGCGGGCGCGCGACCGTGAGGAGTATCTGTCCGACCCGCCTTCGGGCGAGCGCATCTGCGACGCGGACGCCGCCCGCATCGCCGCCCTCTACCCGGCTCGCCGCCCGCAGTTGCAGTTCGTGCTCTCGGACGGGCTCAACGCCGACGCCCTCAACGAACACCTGCGGGAGTTGCTGCCGCGGCTGCGCCGGCTGCTGGAGGGGGCGGGCTACCACGCCGGCGGGGCGGACATCATCGTCCGCAACGGGCGGCTCCGGGCCGGCTACCACGTCGGCGCGCTGCTCGGCGTGGGCGTGATCGTCCACCTCATCGGGGAGAGGCCCGGCACCGGACTGAACACGCTCTCGGCCTACCTCACCTACGGGCGGGACGCGGCGGGGCGCCCGCGTTGGAGCCCCGACCTCGACAACTCATGCACCACGGCCGTCTGCGGCGTCCACCCGAGGGGCAAGCGCCCCTCGGCCGCGGCGGACGAGGTCGCGCGGTACGTGAAGCGGATGTTCGAGGAGAAAAGATCGGGCGTCCGGCTCGGCCCGGCGGCCGGGGCCGGGAGCTGAAGCGGGGCGGGTGGGCGCTCGCTCTGGTACCATTCAACGCTCGATGTCGCGGTAGGAGAGAGAGCCGGCGGCGGCAGTACCGCCCGAGGATATAGTCACTCATGTCTCCACGTTTTGCGTCACGGCTGATCGGTGTGAGTCTTGTTGCCGCCCTCTGTCTCGCCGGCGCCGCGTTCGGGCAAGCGGGGGGTGAGGCGCGGACGCAGGCCCTCGTCCGGCGCCTGCAAGAGGGGGACAGGCGCGAACGCCTCGCCGCCGCCGAGGAGATAAAGGGGATGGGGGCGGCGGCGAAGGCCGCGGCGCCCGCTCTGGCGGCGGCGCTCAAAGACCCGGACGAGGACTTGCGGAAGACCGCGGCCGAGGCCCTCGGCAGGATGGGGCCGGAGGCGAAGTCCGCCGCACCCGCCCTCACCGACGCCCTGAGAGACGGCAGCAGCTCGGTGCGAAGCAACGCCGCCTTCGCGTTAGGGCAGATCGGGGCGGAAGCCGAGCCGGCCGTCCCGGCCCTGACCGGGCTGCTGAAAGACGAGAGCCCGTGGCCGCGAGCCGCCGCGGCGCGCGCTCTGGGGAGGATCGGGGGGAGGGCGAAAGCTTCCGCCCCGGTGTTGACCGAGTTGTTGAGAGATCAGAACGAAGGCGTCCGCAGGGACGCGGCCGAAGCGCTCGGGCGGTTCGGCGTCGGCGCGAAGGCGGCGGCCCCCGCCTTAATTCTGTTGTTGAAGGACGGGAGCGCCTCCGCCCGCAAAGCCGCGGCGGAGGCGCTGGGCGGAATCGGGCCGGAGGCAAAGGTTGCGGTTCCCGCCCTGACGGAGTCGATGAAGGATCAGGAGTTCGTCGTGCGGATGAACGCGGCCCACGCGCTCAGGCGCATCGGGCTGGAGCCCAGCGAAGCCCTGCCGGTGTGGACGCAGGCGTTGAGTGATGCCAATGAGCACGTCCGCAGGTACGGCGCCGAGGCTCTGGCCGAGATGGGCCCGGCGGCGAAAGCGGCGGTGCCGGCGTTGACCGAAGCGTTAAAGGATCGGGACAGGTTCGTACGCCTCAGCGCCGCGAAAGGGTTGGGCAACGTCGGGGTCGAGGCCAGCGCGGCCGTCGCCGCTCTGGTCGAGCGGTTGAAGGACGAAGAGCCGCTGGTTCGCGCGGCCGCCGCCACGGCCTTAGGCAAGATGGGAGGTGACGCGAGGGCGGCGCTGCCCGCGCTGAATGAGCTGCGGAAGGATCAGGCGACGGTCGTGCGGCTCGCCGCGGCAGAGGCAGTTAACAAGATCGCGTCCCCCGGCACAAATCCGCGGTGAGCGTTGCGGCCCGCCGCCTTCATTCTAAATGCACATTCTATCCGTCGAAGCGGTCAGCAAAGACTACGGCCTGCGGCCGGTACTCGATAACGTCAGCCTCGGCCTCGACAGCCAAGACCGCGTCGGCGTGGTCGGGGTTAACGGTTCCGGCAAGACGACGTTGCTCCGCCTCATCGCGGGCGACGAGAGTCCGGACGCCGGGCGCATCACTTTCGCCGACGGCGTGACCGTCGGGTACCTGCCGCAGAACCCGCTATTCGCGGCCGAGGCGACCGTGCTGGAAGCCGTGTTCGCCGCGAGCGACGCCCGGATGAAACTGCTTTTGGATTACGAGCGCGCCTGCAACGAGCTGTCGGCTAAAGGCGGAGACGAGCGGCGCGCGTTAGACCGCGTGTCGGAACTGGCGCGGCGTCTGGAGGCGTCCGGCGCGTGGGAGTTGGAGACGAACGCGCGAACCGTCCTCGGCCGGTTGGGCATCACCGACACCGACGCAAGGATGGGCGCGCTCTCCGGCGGGCAGCGGAAGCGCGTCGCGCTCGCGCACGCGCTGATCGAACGCCCGGGCCTCCTCATCCTCGACGAGCCGACCAACCACCTCGACGCCGAGACCATCTCGTGGCTCGAAGACTACCTCGCGCGCTACGGCGGCGCGCTCCTGCTCGTCACGCACGACCGTTATTTCCTCGACCGCGTGACCACCCGCATACTCGAAGTCGAGGGCGGCGCCGCGCAGGCGTTCGACGGGAACTACGCCTACTACCTCGAAAAGAAAGAGGAGCAGGAGCGAGCGCGCGCCGTCGAGGGGCAGAAGCGTGAGATGTTGATTCGCCGCGAGTTGGCGTGGCTGCGGCGCGGCGCGAAGGCTCGCACGCGGAAGTCGAAGGCCCGCGTTGAACGCGCCGAGAGTCTGATGGCGCAGCCCAAAGAGGCGGCGCGGGCCGCGCTCGACATGTCCGTGGGGTCGAGCCGGCTGGGTAAGAAGGTTCTGGAACTGCGCGACATCTCGAAGTCGTACGGCGGCAGGGTGTTGATCGGCGGCTTCAGTCGCATGCTGAAGCCGGGCGAGCGCGTCGGCGTCATCGGCCCGAACGGCGCGGGCAAGACGACGCTGCTCGAAATCATCGCAGGCCGCGTCGCGCCCGACGCGGGCTCTCTCGAAGTGGGGCAGACCGTGCGCCTCGGGTACTACGATCAGGAGAGCCGCGCCCTCGACGAGCGGGAGCGGGTGATAGATTACGTGCGCGCGGTCGCCGAGCGAATCGAGACCGCCGACGGGTCGCTCATCACCGCGGGGCAGATGCTCGAAAGGTTCCTCTTCACCGGCGCGATGCAGTACGCGCCGATAGCGAAACTCTCGGGCGGCGAGCGCAGGCGGCTCTACCTGCTGCGCGTGCTGATGGGCGCGCCGAACGTGCTGCTGCTCGACGAGCCGACCAACGACCTCGACATCCAAACCCTCATCACGCTGGAAGACTATCTGGACGACTTCCCCGGCAACCTGATCGTCGTCAGCCACGACCGCTACTTCCTCGACCGCACGGTGGAGCACGTCATCCGCTTCGAGGGCGGGGGCCGCCTGCGCGAGTACCCCGGCAACTATTCCGCGTTCCTCGAAGCGCACCGGGAGGAAGAGGGCGAGGCCGCCCCCGCCAAGTCCGCGGACGCGGCGCGGCCGGCGGGGCGGCAAAGCAACGCGCCGCCGAACGCCAAGCGCAAGCTCTCCTTCAAAGAGCGGAAAGAGCTGGAACAGACGGAAGCCCGCATTCAGGCCGCCGAGCTGCGCGGGGCCGAGATAGAGAGGGAGCTGTCCGTCAACGCGAGCGACGCCCACGTCGTGCACCGGCTCTACGAAGAGCGTGAACGGTTGGCGGAGCGGTTGGCCCGCGACCTCGAACGCTGGGCGGAACTCGCGGAGTTCGCTGAGTAAACTTTGGAGCCGCGCGTGAACTTACACGAACAGTTCGGCGGGATCGATGTTTACCTCTTCGACCAGCTCCTCAAGGGGCGGCTCGACGCGAGCATGCGTGTCCTCGACGCCGGCTGCGGGTCGGGGCGCAACCTCGTCTACTTCCTCCGAGAGGGCTTCGACGTGTGCGGCGTGGACACCTCACCGGAAGCGGTGGCCGGCGTCCGCTCGCTGGCCCGCACGCTCGCCCCGCGCCTGCCCGCAGAGAACTTCCGTCAGGAGCCGGTCGAGAGGATGTCTTTCGGGGACGGGAGCTTCGACGCCGTGCTCAGCAGCGCCGTGCTCCACTTCGCCCGCGACGAGGCCCACTGGCTGGCCATGCTCCGCGAGATGTGGCGCGTGCTCAAGCCGGGCGGCCTCTTCTTCTCCCGCCTCGCCTCTTCCGACGGCGTCGAAGCTCTTGTAGAGCGCGTCGGCGGGAGGCGCTACCGGCTGCCGGGCGGCGTCGAGTGGCTGCTCGCCGACGAGCGGATGCTGCGCGAGACGACCGACTCGCTGGGCGGCGAGCTGCTCGACCCGCTCAAGACGGTCGTCGTCCACGGCGCGCGCGCGATGTCCGTCTGGTGCCTGCGCAAAAATTAGCGCGTCCCTCCCATAAGCGTCAGCCCGCGCCGCACGCTTTCATTCTCGCGGTATCAATTAAAAGTCGCCCGCTCCCTTTCGTCAGGCGAAGGCTGCTTACTCGTACCGCATCGCGATCAGCGGGTCGACCTGAGTCGCCCTTCTCGCCGGGACGTAGCACGCGATCAGCGCCACCACCGAGATCAGGGCGGCAACGACGACGAAGGTGACGGGATCGGTGGTGCTCACGCCGTAGAGCAGGCTCGACATCAGGCGTGTCAGCCCGAGCGCCGCGGCCGTCCCCGAGGCTACGCCGCCGAGCGTCAGGAGCATGCCGCGCCCGACGACGAGTCGGAGGATGTCGGCGCGGGTCGCGCCGAGCGCGAGGCGGATGCCGATCTCGTGCGTGCGCGCGGCCACCGTGTAGCTCATCACACCCAGAATTCCGGTGGCCGCCAGCGCGAGCGCGACCAGCGCGAACAGGCCGAGGAGGAGGGTGTTGAAGCGCTGGGGCGCCACCGACTCAGCGAGCCGCTCGTCCATCTGCCGGAGATCCCAGACCAGCGCGCCCCTGTCCACCTCCGTGATCGCGCCGCGCACGGAAGCGGCAAGACCCGCGACGTTCGGCGTCGCCGAGCGGACGACGAGGGTCATCCGGGGCGGAGCCATTTGCAGGTACGAGACGTAGAACTCCGGCGAGGCGGGGACGTTGAGACCCCTGTGCCGCACGTCGCTGACGACGCCTACCACCTCGTAGGGGGCCGGCTCGGACTTCGCGTAAGTGTGGTAGAGGATCAGCCGCTTCCCGATAGGGTCTTCGCCGGGGAAGTAGCGGCGCGCCAACTCCTCGTTGACCACCACGACCTTTAACGACCGTCCCGTGTCCTGCTCGCCGAGGGCGCGCCCCTTCCGCACCGGCACCCTCATCGCGCGGAAAAAGTCCTCGTCGATGGCGAGCGGCCGGGCGACCGGCGCGGAGCCGGGCTGCGGCTCCGGCCGCCCCTCGATCCTAAACTCGACGCTCGTGTCGCTGGCGCTTAAAGGCGGGAGGCTCGTCATCCCCGCGGCCTCGACGCCGGGCAGTTCCCTGACCCGCGCGCCGACCTGTTGGAAGAAACGCTCCGGCTCCGGGTAGACCGCGCGCGAAACGTCGAGGGTCGCGGTCAGCACCTGCGAAGGGTCGTAGCCGGGCGGGGTGCCGAGCAGCGCGACGAAGCTCCTGATAAGCAGCCCGGCCCCGACGAGGAGCACGAGCGACAGGGCGACCTCGGAGACGATCAGCAGACTGCGAACGCGGCTGCGCGCGGGGCCCCCGGCCGAGCCGCGCCCCCCGCCTTTTAATGACTTATTCAGGTCGGGCCGCGAGACTTTCAGCGCCGGCGCGAGGCCGAACAGCACGCCCGTCAGGAGCGAGACGAAGAGGGCGAAGGCGAGCACGCGCGGGTCGAGGTCGATCTCGGAGACGCGGGGGATGTTCCCCGGGTCGGCGGCGACGAGCAGGGGGAGCGCCCACGACGCCACGAGCAGCCCGGCCGCGCCTCCGGCGGCGGAGAGCAGCAGGCTCTCCGTCAGCATCTGCCTGACGATGCGGCCTCGGGTGGCGCCGAGCGCCGTGCGCAGCGCCATCTCACGCCCCCGCGCGGCCGCGCGCGCCAGCAGCAGGTTGGCGACGTTGGCGCACGCGATCAGGAGCACGAACGAGACTGACGCGAGCAGCACGAGGAGCGCCGGCCGGACATCCCCGACGAGGTCACTCTGTAGCTCGGTGACGCGCGCCGCCGCGCCCGCGTTCGCCTCCGGGTACTGGGAGGCCAGCCGCTCGTTGACGGCGTCGAGTTCGGCCTGCGCCTGCCCTACGGCGACCCCTTGCCTGAGGCTGGCGATCACGGAGTGGTTGTTGGCCCTCCTGTTCTTCAGCATCTCGCCGTAGCCCGAAGAACCCAGCGGCACCCAGAAGTCGTTGGACTCGCGGCCTAAGGGGAAGTTAAAGCCGCGCGGCATCACCCCGACCACCGTCGTCTTATCGCCGTCGAGCAGAATCTCCCTCCCGATAATCCCGCCATCGGAGCCGAAACGCCGCTGCCACAGGCCGTGACTAATGACCGCCACTAAGGGCGCGCCCGGCCGGTCTTCCTCGGGCGTGAAGGCGCGGCCGAGCGCCGGGCTGACGCCGAGCGTGGGGAAAAGGTCGGCCGAAGCGTAGACGCCTTCGATGCGCTCCGGCTCGCCCCCGCCCCCGAGCCACGCGTAAGAGTCGCTGTAGGCCGCGGCATGCTCTAGGCCGGGCGCCTGCTCGCGGAAGTCCGTGAAATTGGGGTAGGAGACCGTCCCGCCGACGTTGCCGCCGCGCGGGTCCACGCGCCTGATCCTCACCAGCCGCCCCGCGTTCGGGTAAGGCAAGGGCCTCAGCAGCACGGCGTTGACGACGCTGAAGATGGCGCTGTTAGCCCCGATGCCGAGCGCCAGCGTGAGGACGGCGGCGGCGGTGAACCCCGGCCCGCGGCGCATCGTCCGCAGCCCGTACCTGAGGTCTTGAGTGAATTGTCTGAGCCACGCCCAGCCCCACATCTCGCGCGTGACCTCCTTGACCAGCGCGACGTTGCCGAACTCCCTCCGCGCGGCGGCCTCCGCCTGCTCGGGCGTCTCCCCCCGCTCCACCCGTTCCTGAGCCGCCATCCGCAGGTGGCTGCGTACCTCCTCGTCCAACTCTTCGTCGCGCCGCCGCCCCCACAGCCTCACGCCTCACCCCCCTCCCCCTGCGGATTCAGGGCGCGGGCGATGGCCTCCGACAACTGCTCCCACCGCGAGCGCTCGGACGCGAGTTGCTTTTTACCTTTGGCCGTGAGCTGGTAAACCTTGACACGCTGATTGTTGTCGGAAATCTTCCAGTCCGAGCTGACCCACCCGTGGCGCTCCAGCCGGTGGAGCGCCGGGTAGAGCGAGCCGGTGTCGACGCGCAGCACCTCGCCGGAGTTGACCCTGATGGCCTGACTGATGCCGTAGCCGTGCTGGGGCCCCCATTGCAGCGTCTGGAGGATGAGCAGGTCGAGCGTCCCCTGTAGAAGTTCAATCCGGTTCCGGTAGCGAGACTCCTTAGCCATGTAGATATTCTACACCCTTGCATGTAGGGCGTCTACTCCTTTTCTTCCGGCCCGCCCCTGCCCGGCCGAGCGGGCCTCATGATTTTCGCCGTCGCGGCGGGGGCGCGCGCGGGCCGCCGGGCGGCGGCTGAGGGGCGGGCGCGGCGCCGGTTCGTAAAGATTGTGAGGGGCGAGCGCGCCGGTCGCCTGCGGACATCCTTTACAAAGCGGCAACAGGGCGCGTACCCTATAGATAGGCCGGCCGCATCCTCACCTCTGGCGCGGTCGAACTTCCACCTTTATGAGCGTCAAAATCCTCATCGTCGAAGATGACGAACGTTTGCGGGATGTGTTGCTGGAGGCGGCGGCGATGGAGGGGTACGACGCGCGGGGCGTGCCCAGCGCCGAGGCGGCCGTCGAGTGGCTGCGGCGCGAGCAGTTCGACATCCTCGTCACGGACGTGACCCTGCCCGGGATGTCCGGCCTCGACCTCCTCCGCCACTGCCCGCGCCTGCGGCCCGGCATCCTCCCCATCGTCATCACCGCCCACGGCACCGTCGATGTCGCCGTCGAGGCGATGAAGCGCGGCGCGGCCGACTTCCTCACGAAACCCTTCGAGCTGGACGGGCTGCTGGGCGTGATCCGCGTCGCCGCCGAGCGGGCGGCGCGCACGCGTGCGGCGGCGCGGGGCGCGGCCGGCGAGTGGATGGCCGCCGGGGCGGGCAGTCTCATCGCGGTCGCGCCCGTCATGCTGAAGCTGCTCGAACAGGTGCGCGCCGTCGCGCCCTTCCCGACGACCGTGCTGGTCACGGGCGAGACGGGGACGGGCAAGGAGCTGATCGCGCGCGCCATCCACCGCCTCAGCCCGCGCGCGGAGAAGTCCCTCGTGGCGCTCAACTGCGCCGCCGTGCCCGAGCAGTTGCTCGAAGACGAGCTGTTCGGCCACGTGAAGGGCGCGTTCACGGGGGCGCAGGGCGGCCGCGAAGGCCGCTTCGAGCAGGCCGAGGGCGGCACGCTCTTCCTCGATGAGATCGGCGACATGAGCCTGCCGCTTCAGGCCAAGCTGCTGCGGGTCTTGCAGGAGCGCGAGTTCGAGAAGCTCGGCTCCTCGCGCACCGTGCGGGTGGACGTGCGCGTCGTGGCCGCGACCAGCGCCGACCTTGAGCGGCGGATCGAGGAGGGCACGTTCCGCCCCGACCTCTATTACCGCCTCAACGTCGTACACCTGCGCCTGCCGCCGCTGCGGGAGCGGCGCGAAGACATCCGCCCGCTCGCCGAGCACCTGCTCGCGAAGTTCTGTGCCGCGACGGGGTTGCCGGCCAAGGCCATCTCGGAGGAGGCGTGGGCCGCGCTGGCGGGCTACCGCTGGCCGGGCAACGTGCGGCAGTTGCAGAACGCGCTGGAGCGGGCCGCCGCCCTGACCGGCGCGGCCGCGGAAGTCCGCCTGTCAGACCTGCCCGAGGAGGTGCGCGGGGGGGCCGCGGGCGCGGGCGCGCAGCCCCCGCCGGCCTCCTCGACGGCCGAACGGCCGCCCGACATTCCCGACGACGGTGTGGACTTCGACGCCCTCGTCACTCAAGTGGAGCGCGACTTGCTGTTGCAGTCGCTCGCGAAGGCGGGGGGCAACAAGATGCGCGCCGCCCAACTCCTGAACATGAAACGCACGACCTTCGTCGAGAAGCTGAAGCGTTTGAAGATCGACGCGGGAAAGGAGCCGAAGGAGACCGAGTCTGACTAATCCGCCACTTTGACGCCGCGCCCGCCGTCAAAATTTTGACGGTTTCACGATACCTCTGTCGGTAATCCGACAGTTCTCCCGCCCCGCAACGACGCCGCCGTCGCGGCCCGCCTCACCAGCCCCGAAAAACCAAAGGGAAGGAGCCCGCCCCTCGCGCCGGCGGCCCGCGCCTGACGATGCACGGGTTTTGCATGGCGGGACGCGCCCCACACTCTCGTGGGCCTTTGACGGTTCACCCCGACCGGACATGGAGGTCAACAGATGAAGCTCGGACGTTCCCCCGTGACGAAAATTCTGCTGTGTCTAGGCCTGTTGCTCGGCTCCTGCGCGGCACCGTTCGCGCCGCCCGCCGCCGCTCAGGAGACGGCGCCGGCCGCGAAAATATCCCCCGACCTGATGCCGCCCTCCGGGATGACTTCGGACTTCGCCGGCAGCATGCAGTCGGCGGAAGACGACACCGTCGGCGTCATCATCCAGTTCCAAGGCGAGCCGACCGCCCGCGTCGAAGAGTTCGTCGCCCGCCGCGGCGGGCACGTGACGCGGCGCTTCGGCCGGTTCCGCGCGGCGGCCGCGCGACTGCCCGCCTGCCACGTCGGCCGCCTCGCGGAGTTCGCCGAGGTCAGGTACGTCTCGAAGGACAGGCCGGCGCATCTGCTCGGCCACGTGTCGCTCACGACCGGCGCGGACGCGGTGCGCGCGCAGTCCGGCCCCAACGGCAACTACGACCTCGACGGCTCGGGCGTCGGCATCGCCGTCATAGATTCGTCAGTCTCCGCCTCGCACGCCTCGCTGCTGGATCAGAACGGCAACAGCCGCGTCGTCGCCAGCGTCGATTTCACCGGCGCGGGGATCCCGACCGCCGACCCCTTCGGGCACGGCACGCACGTCGCCGGGCTGGCGGCCGGCAACGCCTCAATCGCCGGCGGGGCCTACACGGGCGTCGCCCCGAACGCGAACATCGTCAACCTGCGCGTGCTCGATTCGCAGGGCGTGGGCACGACCTCCGGGCTGTTGGCCGCGCTGGAGTGGGTGATGGACAACCGCCAGCAGCACAACATCCGCGTGGTCAACCTGAGTCTGGGCACGGCGGCCGTCGATTCCTACCGCTACGACCCTTTGTGCCTCGCCGTGCGGAGTCTGGTTGACGCCGGCGTGGTCGTCGTCGCCGCCGCCGGCAACGAGGGGAAGAACGCCGACGGGCAGAAGGTCTACGGCCTCATCCACTCGCCCGGCATCGAGCCTTCGGCCATCACGGTCGGGGCCGCAAATACCTTCCAGACCGACTCGCGCTCGGACGACGGCGTCGCCACCTTCAGCTCGCGCGGGCCGACGCGCACCTACTGGACGGACGCGGGCGGCGGCGTCCACCACGACAACCTCATCAAGCCCGACCTCGTCGCCCCCGGCAACAAGCTCGTCGCGCCGCAGTCGGTGAACAACGCCCTCGTCACGGCCCACCCGGATTTGAACGCCTACTCCGACGGCGACCCCGACCACCTGATGATGCGCCTGAGCGGCACCTCGATGGCGACCCCGCTCGTGGCCGGCGCGGCGGCGCTGCTCCTGCAAGTCAACCCCGACCTGACGCCGAACATGGTGCGGACGATTCTGATGTACACGGCGCAGCCGCTCGCCGGGGCCAACGCCTTCGAGCAGGGCGCGGGGCAGTTGAACGTCGAGGGGGCCGTCCGCCTCGCCGCTCTGGTGCGCGCCGACATCTCCGGCGGCCTCGCGCTCGGCGACTCTCTGCTGACGGGCGGCGCGCCCGCGCACTTGACGACCATCGCCGGCTTCCAGTTCCCGTGGGCGGGCGGGGCCGTGGCCGGGCACACCTTCGTCAGCGGCCTCGAACTCGTGACGCAATACCAGAACGTCTACGACCTCGGGGCGCTTTTGGGCGACGGCATCCTCGCCTCCGACGGCATCCTCGCCTCCGACGGGACGATGTACACGGACGGCATCCTCGCCTCCGACTCGGTCCTGACGAGCGACGGGCAGCCGCTCGGCGGGGGCACTTTCTTCCTCGGGACGGGCATCCTCGCCAGCGACGGCATCCTCGCCTCCGACGGCATCCTCGCCAGCGACGGGATACTGGCGAGCGACGGCATCCTCGCCTCCGACGGCTCGGTGACGACCGACACGCTCGCGGGCGGCGACTGAAACTCGCCGGGAGGCGGCCCGCGGGCCGCGGCAGGCGGTAACGTAGGAGGCGGTGACGCGATGGACTTGAGCGGTGAGGCGGTGAGGCGCGCGGTCGGCGAGCGCCCGATGAAGAGGTTCATGGCCCTGCTCTCGGCGGCGGGCGCGGCGGCGGCGTTGTTCTCGCTCTGGCGGCTCGAATGGTGGCGGCTGGACTGGAGCTTCGCCGTGCTGGCCGCCATCGCCGCCGGCGTCGGGCCGCGCGCCATCGTCAAGATACCGCGCGTCAAGGGCGAGGTGACCGTCTCCGACACCTTCATCTTCCTGACGATGATGCTCTACGACGGCGAGGCGGCCGTCCTCCTCGCCGCCGTCGAGACCTTCTGCTCGTCGCTGCGCATCACCAAGCGTTGGCTGACCGTCTTCTTCAACGTGGGCATCATGGTCAGCTCGACGTTCCTGACGGTGTGGGTCGGCCGCGCCTTCTTCGGCCACATCCCCGACGCCGTCACGCAGGAGTTCACGGCCCACAGCGTCAGCTTCCTCTGCTCGGTGGCGCTCGTGCAGTACGTGTCGAACTCCGGGCTGGCGGCCGCGCGCGAGGCGCTGCGCGACTCGAAGCCCCTGTGGCAGACGTGGAAGAGTTCCTACCTCTGGATTTCGGTCACGACGCTCTCGGGCGCGTCGGCCGCGATGGTCGTCGCCCGGCTCATCAACGCCACCGGCTTCTACTCCGTCATCCTCATCTTCCCCATCGTCTTCATCGTCTACTTCACCTACCAGACCTACCTGAAGAACGTCGAGGTGGCCGAGGCGCAGGCCGAGCAGGCCCGCAAGCACGTCAAAGAGCTGTCGCGCTACATCGAGGAGCAGGAGCGCATCCGCGTGCAGTTCCTTCAGGTCGAGAAGCTCTCGGCCGTCGGCTCGCTCGCCTCCGGCGTCGCGCACGACTTCAACAACTGTCTGGCCTCCATCTGCGGCCGGGCCGAGCTGATGCTCAAGTACACGTCCGACCCGAAGCTGCGGCGGGGGCTGGAGATCATCGTCAAGTCGGCGCGCGACGGGGCGAAGACCGTCAAGCGCATTCAGGACTTCGCGCGCCAGCGGCAGGATCGGGACTTCGAGCCGGTGTCGGTCGACCAACTCCTCCTCGACGTGAGCGAGATCACGCGGCCGCGCTGGAAGGACAGCGCCGAGGCGGGCGGCGTCCACATCAGCCTGACCGTCTCGAACGCTTCGGGCGCGCACGTCCTCGGCGACGAGTCGGAGCTGCGCGACGTGCTCGTCAACATGATCTTCAACGCCGTGGACGCGATGCCGGCCGGGGGGCACATCACGCTCGCGGCCGAGCAGCTCGACGAGAAGGTCAGCGTCACGGTGCGCGACACCGGCACGGGCATGGAGCCGGAAGTCCGCTCGCGCGTCTTCGACCCGTTCTTCACGACGAAGGGCGTGGAGGGGATGGGGCTGGGGCTGTCGGTGAGCTACGGCGTCGTGCGCCGCCACGGCGGGACGATCAGGGTCGAGACGGAAGTCGGGCGCGGCTCGACCTTCCGGGTGCTGCTCCCGCTCGCCGAATGCGCCGGCCAGTCGGCGGGCGGCGAGGGGGCCCCGGCGTCGCGGGGCCAGAGGTGCAGCATGACTAAGATACTCGTGGTCGATGACGAAGAGCCGGTGCGCGAGCTGCTGCGCGACATCCTTGAGGACGAGGGGGTCGAGGTCACGCTGGCGGCCAGCGGGGCGGAGGCGCTGGCGCGCTTCGAGGCCGGCAGGTTCGACGCCGTGCTCACGGATTTGGGGATGCCCGGCATGAACGGCTGGGAGTTGCTGCGCCTCGTCAGCGAGCTCGACCAGCAGGTGCCGCTGGCCGTCATCACGGGCTGGGGCGAACTCGTCAGCACGCACGAGGAGAAGGCGGCGCGCGTCGAGTGGGTGCTGACCAAGCCGTTCTCGCTCTCACAGATTTGTGAGATCGCGCAGGAGATAACCCGCCGCAGGAAGAGCCGCGAGAGCGACCCGCGGCTCACGCTCGTCGCCTAGAACCGACTCCCGTCGCGCCCCGCACGCGCGACGCCATCGAAGGGGCCGAAGCTTCGCCCCCGCCCGCGCCGGCGCGATGACCACACGGTGGTCGCGCGCACGCGGGCCGGGGCCGGGCTTCGGCCCCTTCGGCGTTAACGGCATGAGCCGCGGCGCGCTGTCGAAAACCTGACGCCGCGGCGCGGCGCGTCAACATTCGGACACTAACGAGGCCCGCGGCGGGCCTGAAAGTTAGCAATAGCGCGCCGCGGCCGCCGGCCGGGGGTCGGCGCCGGCGCGGAACAGTTTTCGCAATGAAGCGGGGCGGCGGGAAGTGACCGCAAGCCTCACGCGGTAGCGCTTTATTGAGTAGCCGGAAACTGAGTCTCCCGCCGCGGAATCAACCCATGCGCCTGACTAACGGACTTTGGTGGATCATTCTCTGCACCGTGCTGTGGCCGGCGCCCGTCTCCGCGCAGGATGCGCGGGCGTCGGTGACGATGACGGGGCAGGTCAGCGGCTTCGCCGCCGTCTCTGCCGCGCCGGGCGCGAGGGTCTTGAAGGGTGACGCGCGGGTTTCCGCGGGGCGCGTCGGCGCGCAGACGTTCGCCCTTTCGCTGTCCGGCATCAACGTCGAGACTCACGTGGACATCCCCGTGCAGGTGCGCTCCAACAGCGACTTCACCCTCTCGGCCTCGTGCGGGGCGGGCGGGGTACTGGTTTCCGACTTGTCGGTCGTGGCGGTGTCAGGCGAGGGGAGGCTCGTGTTCCCGGGTGCGGCCTCGCGCGTGGTCGTCGCCCCCGCCTTCGACGCGCGCCACGCCGCCCCGCCGCCCGCCGCCCCCGCCCTCTCCTCGCCCGTCGCGCTCCTGCACGGCCCCCCGGTCTCGATGGGCGGCACGCTGGAGTCGCCCGCCAACGCCCTCGA
>DATMVI010000742.1:0-3603 GCA_035563275.1 Pyrinomonadaceae bacterium | reverse complement strand
AGGATTCATGCGAAGACTGAATCTGATCGGCCTCGCGCTGGTCATGCCTTTCCTGACGCTGCCGCTCCCGGCCACGCCCGCCCGGCAGACGCGCGGCGCGGCGGCCGTCGCGGCCGCTCCCTCCGCCCCCTCGGCCGCCGTGCGCGCGGCCGCCGAGCGGATCAAGGCCGAGAAGCTGAAAGAAGACCTCTTCTTCATCGCCTCCGACGAGATGGCCGGACGCGACACGCCCTCGCCCGGCCTCGACAAGGTGGCCGACTTCATCGCCGAACGCCTCGCCAAGCTCAAGCTCAGGCCGGCCGGCGACGAAGGCACCTACTTCCAGAACATAGACCTCGTCCGCACCGAGGTCGACCGCGAGCAGACGCGCGCGCAGCTCGGCGACCGCGTATTCCGCGCGGCCAACGACTTCCTCCCGGCCGGCGGCGGCGCGGCCGAAGGCCAGTTGGTCTTCGCCGGCCACGGCTGGGTCGTCAGGTCGAAGAACCTCAACGCCTACGAGGGCCTCGACGTGCGCGACAAGATCGTCGTCGTCGCGGGCGACGGGCAGGCGCCGCCCCCGGGCCTCACGCTCAGGGACGTATCCGACTTGCCGGGCGGCAGTTGGGAGACGCCCGTCAGCTACGCGCAGAAGCACGGCGCGCGCGGCCTCGTCTTCGTCCCGCAGAACTTCCAGAGGCGGTGGCGCTACGGGGCCTACTCCGTCGCGCGCCCCACCTTCTACCCCGAGCGTCTCGCGGCCGAAGACGAAGAGGACGAGGGGGGCGGCGCGGCGCGCGCGACCGCGCCGCTGCCGGCCATCATCCCCTCGGCCGCGATGCTGGCCGCGCTCTTCGAGGGCGAGCAGGCCGACGGCGCGCGCGTGCTGCGGGCGGCGACCTCCGGCGAGGCCCTGCCCGGCTTCGCGCTCGCGCCCTCGAAGCGGCTCGCGCTCGACCTCAGGGTGAAGAACGACCGCGCGCGGACGCGCAACGTCGTCGCCGTCGTCGAGGGCGGCGACCCGAAGCTCAAGTCGGAGTACGTCGCGCTCGGCGCGCACTACGACCACGTCGGGACGGGGCGGGCCGTCAACGGCGACTCGATCTACAACGGGGCCGACGACGACGGCTCGGGCACGGCGGCGCTGCTCGCGCTGGCCGAGGCGTTCGCGCAGGGGCCGCGCCCGCGCCGCTCGATCCTCTTCATCTGGCACACGGGCGAGGAGAAGGGGCTGTGGGGCTCGCAGTATTTCACCGAGCACCCGACCGTGCCGCTCGACCGCGTCATCACGCAGCTCAACATAGACATGATCGGCCGCAGCAAGCGGGCCGGCGACACCAACCCGCGCAACCGAATGCTCTCCCTGCCCGACGAGATTTACGTCATCGGCTCGCGCATGATGAGCACGGAGCTGGCCAACCTCAGCGAGTCGGTCAACCGCTCTTACCTCGGCCTCAAGTTCAACTACCACTACGACGACCCCTCCGACCCGGAGCGGCTCTTCTACCGCAGCGACCACTACAACTACGCCCGGAAGGGCGTCCCCATCATCTTCTACTTCGACGGCGTGCACGAAGACTACCACCAGCCCTCCGACCACGCCGACAAGATCGACTACCGGAAGATGGAGCGCGTCTCGCGCACCATCTTCGTGCTCGCTTCAGAGCTGGCCAACGCCGACAAGCGCCCGGCCGTGGACAGGCCGGCCACGGCCGAGCAGTTCGCCCGCTGACGCGGGGCCGGTTTCGGCCCGGCCCCGCAGCATCGTTCGGGTACGCCGGCGGGCCGCCCGGCGTCGCGCGGCGATACATTCAACTTGCACGGCCGCGACGCGCCGCGGCCGGCGCGGGGGACAACGCCGCGGGGGGGCCAAGTATCTAAACTTGGCAGTTGACGAGGAGAGCACGCAAGGTGCAGAATCGTCGGCGGCGACAACAAGGGCGGCGGGACTTCAGAGTTCATGCACCGCCGGCCGCGAGCGCCTGAGTCACCCCCAAGCGGCAAGCTAACGACAATCTGTTAAGCGACAATCGAGCCCGATTGTTTTAGACCTATTCGGAGGGTTTTTGGATGAGCTCTAAGGTCAGCCCTTTGCGTCACCTCGCCGCCTCGTTCTTCGCCGTCATCCTTCTTTCGGCCGCCGCCGCCGCGCAGACCGCCCCGCAGCCCGACCTCTCTCAAGTCGACATCAAGAACTTCGGCCGCATGGACGACCGCTTCTTCCGCGGGGCCGAGCCGAAGACGCTCGAAGACTTCGCGGCCCTGAAGTCCCTCGGCATCGACACGATCATCGACTTGCAGGCGAAGCCGGAGCCGGCCGAAAAGGGTTGGGTCGAATCGCTCGGCATGCGCTACGTCAACATCCCGATGATCGAGAAGAAGTACCCGCGCCCCGAGCACGTCGAGGCGTTCATCAAGACGGTGGACGACCCCGTGACCGGCAAGTTCTACGTCCACTGCGCGGGGGGCCGCCACCGCACGGGCGCGATGGGCGCCGTCTACCGCTACGAGAAGTACGGGTGGAACTACGATCAGGTCTACGCCGAGATGAAGAAGTTCGACTTCTACACCGCGTGGGGCCACGGCGCGTTCAAGGACTTCGTCAAGGACTACTTCGCGCAGGTGCAGGCGCGCGCCACGGCCCCGGCCGCGAAGACCGACGCCGAGGCCGAGGGGGCCCTCTCCGGCAGCCGCCGCTGAACGGGAAACAGTTCGACGCGAAAGCGAAGGGCCGCCCGACTGTGGGGCGGCCCTTTCGCGTGCGCCGAAAGCTGTCGGGCGCCGGGTTAAAGAACTCGTCTCCCCCGTCACCCGCCGCCCGCCCTCACTGGTAGTAGAGCCCGGCGTTCTTCTTCTGATCCCACTCGACCGAGTCCACGTGCCGCTGGTCGGCGCTGAAGATTTCCTCGCTCAGGCGGTCGGTGCTCACCAGCGGGCTGACGTTGACGTAGTAGATGATGCAGCCGACCTCGCCCTCCTCGCTCGGCCGGTCGATGGTGCGCATCTCGGCGTCGAAGTTGTAACGGCGGAAGAGGCGCAGGAGCATCTCCTGCGTCGCATCCACGTTGCGCGTCTTGACCGTCAGCTCCATCGCGCGGAAGACCAACTCGCGCTCGCGGTACTCCAGACCCCACAGGAGCAGCAGCACGAAGAAGCCGAGGATGACGGCCAGCTCCCAGCGACCGACGCCCGTCGCCAGCCCGATGGCGAGGCTCACCAGCAGGACGGTGATCTCCTTCGGGTCTTTGATGTTGGTGCGGAAGCGGACGAGCGAGACGGCGGCGAAGATGCCGAAGGCGCGCGCGGCGCTGTCGCCGACGATCATCATCAGGGCCGAGGCGACGACGGCGAGCAGGATTTGCGTCTGCGCGACGAACGGGTTGCGCTTGTAGAAGAGCGCGAAGCGGCGCGGGCGGAAGGCGAGGAGCGCCGCGAGCAGCGCCGCCAGCGTCAGCTTGATGGTCACGCTGGCGAAGGTCGAGACCCAGTCGCGCGGCCGCTCGGGCACGCCCGTCGTCGCCACCGGCTGGTCCTCCTCGATGCCGAAGATGGAGAAGAACGAGCTGTTGTCGTCGGCGGCGGCGCGCGGCGAGGCCGCGGCGCGGGCCGCGGGCGTCGGCGAGA
>DATMVI010000741.1:0-15457 GCA_035563275.1 Pyrinomonadaceae bacterium | reverse complement strand
CGCCCGCCTGCGCGGCCGCGAAGGACGAAGCGCGCGCCGCGGCCGGCCGGGCGCCGGGGATTGACGAACAGACCAGCACCCACACGAGCGCGTTTGCGAACAGGCGCGTCATAAATGTCTCCCGATGGTTCGCGGGCGAGGTCAATCGCGGTCGCTGGCAGTTAAGAACGGCAACAGGATTCATGCGGGCGGCCAGTCTAACACGCCGGGGAAGACGGTTTCGAGCGGCGAGTCCGTGCCCCCGCCCCCGAACTCGTAACTCCCGCGCGTGCAACGCGGCGGGCCTTTCGGCAAATCAAATAGGGAGCCAGCGCCCTGCCCCTTCGGCAGCCGGTCGCGCTTCGCCGGGAGTCTCCCGCCTCGTGCTCCCGCCGGCGAAGCCGTTCCCCCGGACGGCGCGGCCGAGGCTTGCGATGGCGATTACCGAATTTCTGGCGCGGCGCACGAAAACCTTCCACCTGACGACCGGCCTGCTGCTCGTCATCCTGCTGGGCGCGCTCGACTATTTGAACGGCCCGGACGTGTCGTTCCTCATCTTCTACACCGCGCCGGTGCTTCTGGCCGCGTGGTACGTCGGGCGCTGGGCGGGGCGTCTGATGTGCGCGGCCACGGGGGTTTCGTGGTTCGCCGTCGCCGTCGCCACGACCGACCACTTCACGCACCCGCTCATCGCCTTCTGGAACGTGGCCGTGCGCCTCGGCTTCATGCTCATCCTCGCGCGCGTCGCCTCGGCGCTGAAAGCCTCGCTCGAACAGGAGCGCGAGTCGGCGCGCACGGACTACCTGACGGGCGCCACCAACGGCCGCTTCTTCGCCGAGCTGGCCGAGGCCGAGATCAACCGCGCGCGCCGCCACGGCCACCCCTTCACCGTCGCCTACATGGACGTGGACAACTTCAAGCTCGTCAACGACCGGCTCGGCCACAGCGCTGGCGACCGCCTGCTCAGGAGCGTGGCCGACACGCTCCGCCGACAGGTGCGCGCCATTGACGTGGTCGCGCGCCTCGGCGGCGACGAGTTCGCGCTGCTCCTGCCGGAGACGGACGCGGACGCGGCGCGCACGGCCGTCGCGCGCGTGCGCCGCAGCCTGCTCGCCTCGGCGCGACGCGGCGGCTGGCCCGTCACCTTCAGCATCGGCGTCGTCACCTTCGACGAACCGCCCGCCTCCGTGGACGAGTTGCTCCGCGCCGCCGACGCGCTGATGTACGAGGCCAAGCGCCTCGGCAAGAACTCCGTGCGCCACGCCGCCGGAGGCTCCGACCGCCCCGCCCACGCCGCCTGAAGCGGCGACGATTCAGCGAGGATAAATCGCCGCCGCGCCGACGAAAAGATGTAGGACTCGGCGCGGCGCGTGCCGTATCATACGCCCGGCTGCCGCGCGGCCGGGCGTCGGCTTCGGAGTCTTCAGGTCAGACTTCGCGCGGCCGGCGCTGACGTTAACGTTCGGGGGTTTGAGACTGATGTGCCTCGACGACGAGTGCGGCCGCGAGGGGACGGATCGGAGGTCTTTCCTCTTCGGCGCGACGGCAACCTTCGCGGGCCTCGCCGCGTGGCAGGGGCCCGGGGCGGCCCCGCCGACCAAGCGGCCGGAGACGCGCGTGCTCGACGACCCGGGCGTGCGGCACGGCCGCGTCGTCTTCAAACACGGCGGCAAGGAAACTATCGACGGCTACCTCGCGCGCCCGAAGGCCGAGGGGCGCTACCCGGCCGTGCTCGTCATCGCCGGCAACCGCATCACGGAGGAGTACATCCCGAACACCTGCGCCGCCCTCGCCCTCGCGGGCTTCGTCGGCCTCGCCCCCAACATCTTCCACACCCTGCCGGAGTCGGCCACGTCGCTCGAAGAGATGCGGAAGGCTCTGGCCGGCCACACCGACCTCGACGTGCTCGAAGACCTCCACGCCGGCGCGGCCTACCTGCGGGCGCAGCCGTTCGTCAGCGACGGCGGGATGGGCGTCGTCGGCTTCTGCTACGGCGGGAAGATGGCGATGCTCTACGGCGCGCGCTCGCGCGAGGTGGACGCGGTCGTGCCGTTCCACCCCGGCAAGGTCACGGCCGCGGAGGTCGCGCGGCTGAGGTCGCCCGTGCAGGTTCACAGCGGCACGGCCGACCGCCACGTGCCCGTGGCCGACCTGCGCGAACTGGAGAAGAGGCTGCGGGCGCAGGCGACGCCCGTCGAAGTCTTCCTCTACGACGGCGCGGATCACGGCTTCCTCGCCTACACGCGACCTTACTACAAGCCCGACGCCGCCAAGCTCGCATGGGCGCGCGCCGCGCAGTTCCTCCGCAAGCACCTCAGCTGAACGGCTGTTCTTTCCCGCGCCGCCCGCGCGCCGCACGCGCGGCCCCTCACGTTCTCCCGTCAGCCCGGAAGCCTTTCACGCGGGCGGCGCGGGCACGACCTCGAAGCTAAAGGAGACCGAGATGCGAATCACCCCCACGGCCGAACCCTCGCGCGCCCCGCTGCCCCGCCGGGTGATGACGTTCGTCATCGCCGCGCTGCTGTCGGTGGCGGCCGGCGGCCCCGTTTCCGCCCAACAGAACGCGCCGGAACAGTCGAGCCTCCAAGCGGCTTACAACGCCGCCATCTACGACGCGGCCGTGTATAAGATATCGAACCTCCGGCAGTTGAGGCCGCTGAAGTTCGACCCGAAGACCGGCGCGGCGAGTGTCGTGCAGCTGACCGATTACACGGGTTACGCGCGCGGCGACAACAAGCTGAGCCGCGAGGTGTGGGTCACGGGAGCGCCCGAAGTTCAGGAGCGCTGCCGGGGCTTCTCCGGCGACGTGGAGATGAGGCTGCGCCAACTGTTCGGCTTCCCCCCGGACTATCCGATCACCCACTTCGTGTTGATGGAGGTGAAGGAGAAAGATGTCTTCCGGCCCGCCGCCGACGGCAACACGCAGACCACGCTGCCCTGCTCCTGCCCGATGCCGGTCAGTTGCGGCGAGGCGTTCCCGGCGCGGGTCTCCCCCGAACACGTGCGCTGGTTCGCCGACCAGATGCTCGCCGCCTACCTGCTCCGCGAGGCGTCGTGGATACGCAGCGGGTTCCCTTGGACGCGGCTGGGTTACACCTACGACTGGAAGCCCGGCGCGGACAGGTACGGGGCCTCGGAATACGTCATCCGCCCGGGGTCGGTCGTGACGGTGAACGACATCAAGCCCATCAAAGATTATTGCGGCCCGCCGAAGCAGCCCTGAGAGGCCGGCCCCTTCAAGCAGACGCGGGCCGCGGGTCGAAGGACGAACTCTTCGACCCGCGGCCCGCGCCCGTTAAGGCTCTCGGCGGCGGCCGTGCGCGCCCTTCTCTATTGACTCACCGCGGACTTTGCCGTACAAGTCTCCGCAGTTCCCCCGCTCGACAACCTATCAATCAGGAGAAATTTATGCAGGGGCCATTGCGCGGAATTCTGGCGGGCATCGCGGCGTGGAAGCTCGGCGGGGGCTGCATCTCCACCGTCCTCATCTTCATTATCGTCTTCTGGGCGCTCGGCTACGTGAACTGCTGAGGCAGGAAGAGGCCGGGTGTTAAGTGCTGGTTAAGGCCACCCGCTTTAACCGGCACTTAACACCCGGCCTCCTGCCTTTTGCCTTCCTACCCCGCGAAGCCGTCGCCGCGCAGGCTCCAGTCGGCGGCCGGGGGGCCGAGGTAGACGCGCTCGGTGTAGTCGCGCACCATGCGGTCGCTGTTGAAGGCGGGCGCGAGCGTCTGGACGGCGCGGCGCATCATCTCGACCCAGCGGAGCGGCCGCCCGCGCTCGTCGCGGTCGTAGAAGGTCGGCACCACCTCCGTCTCCAACACGCGGTAGAGCGACTCGGCGTCGCGCCTGTCCATCCCCTCGGTCGTCCCGTCGGCGTCGAGGTCGCCGACGGCCCACCCGTTCGTCCCGTCGTAGCCTTCGGGCCACCACCCGTCGAGGACGGAAAGATTCAGGCCGCCGTTGACGGCGACCTTCTCGCCGCTCGTGCCCGAGGCTTCGAACGGGCGGCGCGGGACGTTGAGCCACACGTCCGCGGCCTGCACCAAGTGGCGCGCGATCTCCTGATCGTAGTCCTGTATGAAGACGGCGCGCTGCATGATCTCGGGGTCGAGCTTCCACAGGGCGAGCTGTTGGAGGATGACCTTCGCGCCCTGATCCTGCGGGTGCGCCTTGCCGGCGAAGACGAACTGCACGGGGCGCTCGGCGTTCATAATCAGGCGGCGCAGGCGCTCCGGGTCGGTGAGGATCAGGCCCCAGCGCTTGTAGGCCGCGACGCGGCGCGCGAACCCGATGGTCAGAGCCTCGGGGTCGAACATGCGTCGGGCCGCCTCGGCGTACTCGCGCGGCTCGCCCTGCGCGAGACGCGCGCGGAAGAGGCGGTCGCGCACGAAGGCGACGAGCCGCCGCTTCATCAACCGGCGCGCCTCCCACAACTCGTCGACGGTGATGGCCTCGACGGCGCGCGCCCAAGCCTCGGGGTCGCGCAAGACCTCAGTCCAGTCGCGGCCGATGTGCCGCTCGTAGAGCGCGGTCAACAGCGGCGAGACCCACGTCGGCGCGTGGACGCCGTTGGTCACGTGGGTGATGGGGACTTCCGCGGCCCCGCGCCCCGGCCACATCTTGCGCCACAGGTCGCGCGAGACCTCGCCGTGGATGCGGCTCACGCCGTTGGCCGAGCGGCACATCCGTAAGGCGAGCGGGGTCAGCCCGAACAGCTCCGACTCGTCGCCCGCCGTCACGCGCCCGAGGTCTAAAAACTGCTCGCGCGTGAGTCCCAGTTCCGCCCAGTAGTCGGCGCCGAAGCAGCGCTCGATGAGCGGGGCGACGAACTCGTCGTGGCCGGCGGCGACGGGCGTGTGCGTCGTGAACGCGCAGCGCTCGCGCACGCGCGCGGCCGCCTCGCGGAAGTCCACGCCCTCGCGCGTCAGCTCGCGCGCCAGCTCGACGGTGAGGAAGGCCGAGTGGCCCTCGTTGAGGTGGAAGACGTGCGGCTCGACGCCGAGTCGCCGCAGGAGGCGGACGCCGCCGATGCCTAAGACGATCTCCTGCACGCAGCGCGTCTCGCGGTCGCCGCCGTAGAGGTGGCCGGTGATGAGGCGGTCGATGTCGTCGTTGCCCTCGACGTTCGTGTCGAGCAGGTAGAGCGGCACTCGGCCCACGTCCACGCGCCAAGCCTGCACGCGGACGCGGCGGCCGCGCAGCGCGAGGTCTACGCGGACGGGCTGGCCGTCCTCGCCCTCGACGAGCCGCAGCGGCAGGTCGCCGACCTTGATCTGGTTGTAGCTCTCCTCCTGCCAGCCGTCGCGGCGCAGGCGCTGGCGGAAGTAGCCGTGGTGGTAGAGCAGGCCGACGGCGACGAGCGGCAGGCCGAGGTCGGAGGCCGACTTCAGATGGTCGCCGGCGAGGATGCCGAGGCCGCCCGAGTAGAGCGGCAGCGAGTGGTGGACGCCGAACTCGGCGCAGAAGTAGGCCACCGGCCGCTCGGCGCGGACGCCCGCGGCGTGCTCGGCGGCCCACGTCCGCGCCCCCTCCGCCATGTACTCGTCGAAGCCCTCGGCGAGACGGCGCACGCGCCCGACGTAGACCGGGTCGGTCAGCATCCGCATCAGGTCGAACTCCGAGACCTCCTGAAGCATGCGGCGCGGGTTGTGCTCGCAGGCGTCCCAAAGCTCCTGCCCGAGGTCGCGGAAGACGGCCGGGCCGTCCGGCACCCAGCTCCACCAGTAGTTCCCGGAAAGGCGCTCCAGCGCCGCCAGTGTCTCCGGCGTGTCGGCTTGCGGCCAGCGCCCGACCGTCGGCTCGCTCTCGTTAATCATCTGAACCATTCGTTTCCTTCGGTGGTGGTTAACCCTTTGAAAGTGTCTGCGGGGGGAGGGCCGGCCCGTGCCCCGTCGGGGTTCGCGGGTCGGCCGCCGGGCGTTCGCCCTTTTAAACTTCGAACCTGTGCCGGCGCAGGAAGACTTCCGCGTCCTCGCGTGAGAAGAAGACGAGCCGCACTTCGCCGACCGTCTCGTCGGCGCGCAGGAACTCGGCGACGGCCGCGGAGGCGACTTCGGCCGCCTCCTCGCGCGGGTAGCCGAACGCGCCCGTCGAGATGGACGGGAAGGCGATGGAAGGGAGCGCGTGCTCGGCGGCGAGCGCCAGAGAGTTGCGGTAGCAGGCGGCCAGCAGCGCGCCCTCGCGCCCGCCTTCGCGCCCCCAGACGGGGCCGACCGTGTGGATGACGAAGCGCGCCGGCAGCAGCCCCCCGCCCGTGATGACGGCTTCGCCCGTGGGCAGCCCTCCGGGGTAGCGCGTGCGGCGCAGTTCGCGGCACTCTTCGAGAATCGACGGGCCGCCGGCGCCGTGGATCGCGCCGTCCACGCCGCCCCCGCCGAGCAGGGAGGAGTTGGCGGCGTTGACGACGGCCGCGACCGGCTGCGCGGTGATGTCGCCCGTCAGGACGCGGACGCGCCCGCCGAGGAAGGCGGCATTAGTTTGTTCGGGAAACGAATTTACCACAAGCGCGAAAGAATACATCGCAGCGGGCGAGGACGGCAACACGGCGTCGGGGGATTTTAAGTTTCGGGCACGCGGTTCCGCCGCGGGCTGCCTTTAACCCGAAACTCGCAACTCGAAACTTATTCGACCGGCTCGCCCTCTTCGGCCTGATCGCGCAGCTCGACGCTGATCTCTTCGAACATGGCCTGACGGCGGAGGGCGTCGGCCACGCCGCGCGCCTTGCGCTCGGTGAGCGGGTGTTCGGGGTCGTGGCTGGCGATCTCGAAGAGGCCGTCGTCGAGCATCTCGACGCCCAACTGCCCGAGCGTGACGCCGGGCACGACCTCCATCTCGTTGAGGTTGTGGATGCGGAAGCGGCCGGTCTGCTCGACCCAGTCCTCGATGAACGGGTCGCGCAGCGCGTGCTCGGCTTCGGAGGTGGAGAGGTACGCGCCTTCGACGATCAGGCAGAACTCGCTCGCTCGGGCTTCTTTCATGGCGTGAGTTTCGGCGGCGGCCGGCGGAGGACTGACGGGCCGGGCGCCGCCCGAGCACTTTAGCACCGTTCGCAACCGGCTCAAAGAATTTTCAAGTCGAAGGCGGCCGGGCCTCCGCCTTAGCCCGAAACGAAAACGCCGCCGGGGCGTTGAAGCCCGCGGCGACGTTGTCGGGAAGTTTGGCCTTGAGGGCCGTGGTTAGTATGCGCCCTCGCGGTCGTTGATGGCCTTGCTGAGGCGGTCGAAGTAGGCGTCGAAGGTGACGAAGGTCGTGCCCTGAAAGAAGGCGCGGCCGCCGGTCTCGTCCGAGATGCGGTTGAGCGCGCTCTGGCCGAGGCTGACGGCGCGGCGGTTCCAGCTCGTCAGGCCCGCCGAGGGGGCGTAGAACGAGTAGACGGCGACCTCGCGCTTCTTCGCCTCGCGGACGGCGCGGTCAAGGTCGATGGACGTGACCGAGGAGGCGAAGTCCAGACCACGCGAGGCGTCGAGGCCGTCCGAGATGAGCAGCAGCGCGTTGCGGTTCGGCCCGGCCTCGGGGAACAGCTTGAGCGCCTCGCGCACCTCGACGTAAGGGTTGTAAGGCGAGACGGCGGTCGAGCCGGCGGGGATGCGCAACGCGCGGGCCGCCTGATCGAGGTCGTCGGTGAAGGGCTGGCGCACTTGCAGCGAGCCGGCCCGGATGTAGCCGACCATCACGCGCGACCCGGCGGGCAGCTCGCGGATGAATTCGGCCGTGGTCTTGATCTCGTTGCCGACGCGCGAGACGAGGTCGTCCTGAATGAGCACGGCGAAGTTGAGCGGCGTGCGGACGCGCGCCTCGGCGCGGCTCTCCTGCCGGGCCCGCGCGGCGGCCGGGACGGCCGTCACGCCGAAGGCCGCGGCGAAGGCGAGGATGATGGCGGCGAATCTCGAATGAAGCTTTTTCATAACGTTTCTCCTGCCCGACTCACGCGCGGGCGAGCGGCGAAGCCCGCAGTCGAAGAGCGCGCAAAGGCCGCGCGCTCGAACGGGTCTTCAGTCCCGGCGGGAGATCACCCGACAGGCTTTTTCGCATCTCTTTTGATGCGAGGCCACGCGGGAAGGTGGCCTCCGCCGGGCGCGCCCCCGGCGACATGCGGCGCTCTGCCGGCGGCGCATTCGGCGGAAAATGGCGGAATAATCAAGGGAAGCGTGACGATTCGCGGGCGTGGGGCGGCCGGGCCGCGCCGGGTGTAAAATCGCGGCGGCAAAGGTCGGAGCAACGGAACCGGATGGGCGCGGGTCAAAGTCTTAAGTCGTCAATTAAAACGCGCGCGGCCCGCCGCGGCGGCGCGGGTGGGGGAAGATGAAAAAGCTTTTCGACATCGCGGTCATCACCGTCGCCGTGACGGTTTTGGCAGTCACCATGTACGGGTTGCGCGGTCAGAGGGATGAGGCGGAAAGGGCTGCCGAGACGGCGGGGGCGGCAGGCGCGGTCTCGCCCGGGGTGGTCGCCGGGCGCACGCCCGTCCTCGTCGAGCTGTTCACGTCCGAGGGCTGTTCGAGCTGCCCGCCGGCCGACGCCTTGCTCTCGCGGCTGGAGAGGACGCAGCCGGTGGCGGGCGCGGAGGTCATCGCGCTGGCGCTGCACGTCGACTACTGGAACCAACTCGGCTGGGCCGACCCGTTCTCGTCGGCCGAGTTCAGCGCGCGGCAGGGCGAGTACGCGGCGGCCTACGGTAAGGACGGCGTCTACACGCCGCAGATGATCGTGGACGGCGTCAGGGAGTTCCCCGGCGGCAACAGTTCCCTCGCCCTCGATTCTATCGGTCGCGCGGCGCGCGCGCCGAAGGCCGAGGTGCGGTTTAAGCGCGAGGCGGGGCCGGGGGGCGTGCGGCTCGGCGTCCGCATCGAGAAGTTGCCGAAGCTGCCCGAGGGCGAACGCGCCTACGTCCTTCTGGCCGTCACCGAGAGCGACCTCGCCAGCGACGTGCGGCGCGGCGAGAACGCGGGGCGCAGGCTCGGCCACGTCGGCGTCGCGCGCCGCCTGACGACGCTCGGCCCCGTCAGCGCCGAGGGCGGGACGTTCGAGGCCGAGGCGGTCGTCGCGCCGGAGAAGGGTTGGCGGCGGGGGAATCTGAAGGCCGTCGTCTTCGCGCAGGAGAGCGGGAGCCGCCGCGTGCTCGCGGCCGGGGAGGTCGGCCTGTTCGAGTGAGGCAATCCGACCGGCCGGCTGGTACGTAATTTCAGACGGGCGACGGAAGAATCGCAATGCTGATTAAGAAGCCTGACGATATTAAGAGCAGCGAGATCACCGACCGCAGGGCCTACCTGAACCGCCGCTCGTTCATGCGCGGCGCGGCGCTGGCGGCGACCTTCGCCGGCTCGACCGCCGCGACCGGCTTCCTCTACCGAAAGCTCCTCGCGCCCGAGGTTCAACAGCCCACGCCTTCGGGCAGGGCCGCGCCCGGCACGCAGGCGGCCGCGCGCCAGTGGGGCCTGCCGGGCGAGGAGGCGACGCCGTTTCAAGACGTGACGAGCTACAACAACTTCTACGAGTTCGGCACGGACAAGTACAGCCCGGCGCGGCGCGCGCAGGCGCTCGTCACGCGGCCGTGGGCGCTCGCCGTCGAAGGTCTGGTCAACAAGCCGAAGGTCTTCGACGTGGACGAGTTGACGCGCCTCTTCGCGCCCGAGGATCGCGTCTACCGCTTCCGCTGCGTCGAGGGCTGGTCGATGGTCATCCCGTGGCTCGGCTTCCCTCTGGCCGCGCTGCTCAAAGAGGTCGAGCCGCTCGGCGGCGCGCGCTACGTCGCCTTCGAGACGGCCAACGACCCCGACGGGCGCAACATCCCGCAGACCGACGCGCTGCGTTGGCCCTACGTCGAAGGCTTGCGGCTCGACGAGGCGCTGCACCCTTTGACGCTCCTCGCCACGGGCCTCTACGGCGAAGCCCTGCCGGCGCAGAACGGCGCGCCGCTCCGGCTGGTCGTGCCGTGGAAGTACGGCTTCAAGAGCATCAAGTCCATCGTCCGCCTCCGCCTCGTGGAGCAGATGCCGCCGACGACTTGGAACCTCGAAGCGGCGGACGAGTACGGCTTCTTCTCGAACGTCAACCCGGACGTGCCGCACCCGCGCTGGAGTCAGGCCACCGAGCGCCGCATCGGCGAGTTCGGCCGCCGCCCCACCCTCCCCTTCAACGGCTACGCCGATCAGGTCGCCGGCCTGTACGCGGGGATGGATTTGAAATACTACTTTTGAGTAGACAGTAGTCAGTAGCCAGTAGCGCCCCGCGCCGCGGCCGCTGACGCTGATGCGCGAACGATTCGAGAGAGACTGTCTTCCTACTGACTACTGACTACTGGCTACTGTCTACTTATGAAAAACATCCGGTTCTACAAGCTGCTCGTCTTCGTCAACAGTCTGGTGCCGCTGGCGCTTCTGGGGTGGGACTGGCGGCGCGGGCAGTTGGGGGCCAACCCGCTCGACTTCGTGACGCGGATGACGGGCACGCTGACGCTCGTCTTCCTGCTCCTCACGCTGGCCGTCACCCCTTTGCGGAAGCTGACCGGCCTCCAGTGGCTCGTCCGCCTCCGCCGCACGCTCGGCCTCTACGCCTTCTTCTACGGCGCGCTCCACCTCCTCACCTACGTCTGGTTCGACAAATCCTTCGCCCCCGCCGACATCGCGCAGGACATCGCGCGCCGCCGGTTCATCCTCGTCGGCGTGCTCGCCTTCACGCTGATGATCCCGCTCGCCGTCACCTCGACCGACCGCATGATTAAGCGGCTCGGCGGCAAGCGCTGGCAGAAACTCCACCGCCTCACCTACGTCTCGGCCGCCGCCGGCGTCCTCCACTACTACCTGCTCGTCAAGTCCGACACCACCAAGCCCTACGCCTTCGCCGCCCTCCTCGCCCTCCTCCTCGGCTACCGCCTCTACGCCTCCTACTCGAAGCGCCTCAAGGCCGAGCCCCTGTCCCTCAAGGGACGATCACACTGACCAAGCTCAAGACTTTATTGTGACCGGCGGAGAGAGGTTTATCGCGCCAAAGCCGTCTACCACATTCAAGGCCGGGCCGCTTTCGCCCGCGCGGCCGCGTCTTACAAAAAAATTTGCATGGGCACTCATCTCAAGCGTTCCCCGTCGCCGCGCCCCGCGGCGGGCCGAACCCGCCCGCCGCCCGGATGAAAAAAGCTGACTCTCTCAAGATTTTCTCAAGACTAAGGGTCTACTTTCCGCCAAGCTTTACCATCCCGTTCGAGAAGGACAGGCCCAATGAAATTTCAAGCCCACCTTCCGCGCCTCGGCGCGGCTCTCTTGCTCTATACGCTGGCCGCCGCCACCACCTCGCCGACGCCGGCCGCCGCGCAGGCCACGACCATCACCACCAACGAGACCATCCCTTTCACCGACACGCGGACGAACCCCTGCAATCAGGACCTCGTGACCTTCAGCGGCAACCTCCACATCACCAACCACGTCACCACCGACTCCAGCGGCGGGTCGCACGTGCGCTCGCACGTCAACTACCAGAACGTGAGCGGCACGGGCGCGCCGAGCGGGGCCAACTACATCGTCAGGACGACGACGAACGAAACCTTGAACGACAACGACGGCCTGCAGAGCGAGCTGACCGTCATTCAGGTGGTGCGGCTGATCACGCAAGGCTCCGCGCCTAACTTCCAGCTCCAGATCGTCCTCCACATCACCGTCAACGCCAACGGCCAGACCACGTCCGAAGTCACCGAGTCTCGCATCATCTGCCGCGGCTAAGGCGGCCGGGTTGACCCGCTCAGACAATTCACCCTATACATTTCCGAAGACCAGAACTCATCTCTCACAAATCGCTTCACGCGGCCCCGGCCCGACCCGCCGGGGCCTTTCCATTTTCCCGCCCCGCCGCCCGAAGGACTTCAGGCTGACCGACCGCCCCTCTCGATTTGACCGGGCCGGCCTCGGCCTCCCCGCGCGCGCCCGGCCCGAAGACCCGCGTAAACACGCCGTTTTCACTCATTCTCGCGCGTGGCATCAGGTTTGTTATGAGTGCGGCGGGAAGCTAGTACCGCCCCGACTAATGTCTTCTCCGAGGATGAATGATGCGACCTTCTCACATTAAAAGATTCGCCGCGTGGCTGACGCTGCTGACGCTGCTCGTGACGCTCGCCGGGCTCATCCCCGGCGGCGCGACGCGCCCGGCCGCGGCCGGCTCGCGCCGCGCCTCGAAGCTCTCGCAAGACCTGCGCGAGCGCGTCCGCGGCGCCCGCGGCCACGACAAAGTCACCGTCATCGTGCAGAAGAAAGAGCACGACGGCGACGACGAAGAGCTGGCCGCCGACCACGGCGGGAAGGTCAAGGAGAAGTTCGCGCACGTCAGGGCCAGCGTCGTCGAGCTGCCGGCCTCGAAGGTCGAGGCGCTGGCCGAGCGCGACGATGTCGAGTACGTCTCGCCCGACCGGGAGATGTACGCGCTCGGCCACGCCTCGCTCACCACCGGCGCCGACGCCGCCCGCCTACAGGACACCTCGACCTCGAAGACCAACACGCCGCTCGTCGGCATCGCCGTCCTCGACTCCGGCGTGGACATGTGGCACCGCGCGACCTACAGGGCCGACGGCTCGGTGAGCCGCGTCAACGGCAACTTCGTCTTCACCGGCGAGACGACGGCGCGGCTCGACGGCTACGGCCACGGGACGCACGTCGCGGCCGCGGCCGCCGGCAGCTCGCTCATCGCGGGCGGGGCCTATCAGGGCGTCGCCAACGACGCCGGCATCATCAACGTCAAGGTGCTCGACGCCGAGGGGCGCGGCACGGTCTCGGGCCTGCTGCGCGCCATCGACTGGGTCATCGCCAACCGCACCGCCTACTTCATCCGCGTCGTCAACCTGAGCCTCGGCATGCCGGCCATCGACTCGTACCGCGACGACCCCGTCTGCAAGGCCGTGCGGCGCATGGTCGACCTCGGCATCGTCGTCGTCGCCGCGGCCGGCAACGACGGCAAGGACGCCGCCGGCCAGAAGGTCTACGGCACGATCCACTCGCCCGGCGTCGAGCCCTCGGCCATCACCGTCGGCGCGACCAACACCTTCGGCACCGACGCGCGCCACGACGACGGGGTCACCAGCTACTCGTCGCGCGGGCCGACGCGCGGCTCCCGCACAGACCTGCTCGGCATCCGCCACTACGACAACCTGCTCAAGCCCGACCTCGTCGCCCCCGGCAACAAGATGATCTGGGCGGCGGCCGCCGACAACCTCCTGCTCGCCAACAACCCGCAGCTCAACGCCGGGGTCAGCGCCGACAAGACCCGGAACATGATGACGCTGAACGGGACTTCGATGGCGACCCCGCTCGTCTCGGGCGCGGCGGCGCTGCTGCTGCGCCACAACCCGCGGCTCACGCCGAACCTCGTCAAAGCCATCCTGATGTACACCGCCCAGCCGCTCGCCGGCTTCAACACTCTGGAGCAGGGCGCGGGGCAGTTGAACGTCGAGGGCGCCGTCAGGCTCGCCAAGCTCGTCCGCACAGACCTGCCGCAGTACTGGAACCCGTCGGTGCTGAGGGTGACGATGCCGCTCGGCTCGGCGCTGCTCAAGTCGGGCGTGGCGCTGCCCGCGCCGCAGACGACCATCGCCGGCCACACCTTCAACTGGTCGCGCGGCCTCATCCTCGACCACACCACCGCCTCCGGCACCGACCTGATCTCGAAGTACCAGAAGGTCTACGGCACGGGCGTGACGCTCGGCGACGCGACGCTGCTCGACGTGACCGGCGTGATGCTCGGCGACATGACGCTCATGACGAGCGGCGTGATGCTCGGCGACACCATCCTGACGAGCACCGGCATCACGCTCAGCGAGGGCACGTTCTTCATGGACTGCGGCGTGCTCCTTAACGACGGCGTGCTCCTTAACGACGGCGTCGTCCTCGGCGACGGCGTGCTCCTCAACGACGGCGTGCTCCTGAACGACGGCGTCATGCTCGGCGACGGCACGCTGCTCAACAACTTCTCGGCGCGCGCGCAGGCCGCGAGCCTGACCGGCGACGAGACCCCCTCGATGACGGCCGTCAAGGAGACGGCGCAGACCATCACCTCGCCGACGACCACCACGGGCGGCGGCGGCGGCAAACGCAAGTGACGAAGTAACGCAGAAGGCGGAAAGCGGAAGGCCGTCGAGACTCAATGGTCTCGACGGCCTTCCGCTTTCCGCTTTCTCTTGATTGTGTCCCGGCGTCTGCCGCGCTCAATCCTCCGTGACGGAGCGGGGCGGGTTGCCCTCGAAGCGGTCGTGGCGTTCGAGGCGGCGGCGCATGTTGCGGTAGCCGAGGGCGAGCGCGGCGATGGCCGCGACCTGAAGCAGCTCGACGGCGACCCAGAAGAAGACGAAGAACCTCATCGTAAACCTCCCCGCGGCCGGGCCGCTACCTCCCGGCCGGGACTTGCACCTGCACGCCCGCCCCCGCGCCGTACATGATCGTGAGCGGCCCCTGATGGTTCCTGATGCCGTCGGCGCGGGCGCGCTCGATTTCGAGTTGCAGCTCCAGCTTCTTGATGTCCAAGAGCGCCGGGACGGCGTAGGTCTGCGCCTCGATTTGCTTGGTCTGGGCGGCGATCTTGGCGGCTTCGAGCCGCGCCTCCTCGGCCTGCTTCTGCTTCTCGTTGGCGACGACGCCGGAGGCCGCGGCCTCGATGCGGTCGTCGAGGAAGTCGGGGTTGCCGATCTGGACGGATTCGAGCGTCTGCTGGAGCTGCTGCTGGAGCTGCGGCCGGAGGGTTTCGAGGATGCGCTTCTGGATGCCCTCTTGGTTGGCGTAAATCTCGTAGGCCGCGTGCTCGGCGAAGGCGTTGCGCGCCTCGGTCTGGATGAGGCCGTGGAGAATCTCGTTGCGCCGCTCGTGGCGCGTCGCGTCGTCGAAGCCGTACTTGCGCACGTACTCCTCGACGTGGCGCGCGTCGGTGTAGGCCGTCACCGCGATCTCGACCTGAAGGGCGGCGTTGTCGCGGCTCGTCACGCGCACCGGCGTCTTCTCGGTGAACGACTTGATGTTGACCTCGTAGGCTTCGCGCCCCGGCGCGAGCGTGGTGAACCAGCCGTCCTCGGGGCGGTAGACCTTCTCGATCCGGCCGAAGTAGGTGACGACTTTGACCGTGCCTTCCTGCGTGTAGTTGATGTTGGCGTAGACGACGCCGGCGGCGATCAGCGCGACGACGGCGACGAGCGCCGCCACCGCCATCGTCAGCTTGCTGCTCGACATAGACTCTCCTTTGTTGGGGGTGATCACTTCGGGCCATTTGTCTCTGCTTTTTTTCATCACACCTTTATACGCAAAAAGCGGCCTCCGGGTTGTCGGCCCGCCGGGCGCGAGAAAGCGGGCGCGGGAAGACGGTTGACTCCCCCCGCGCCCGCCCCGTTCGGTTAGTCGGCGAATTTCGGGGCCGCCGGCCCCGCCCGTTAATAGTTGCGGTAGATGGCGACGCGGCGGTCGCGGTTGCGCCGGAAGCGGCGCCAGTCGCGGCGGTCGTCGCGGCGGTCGCGCCT
>DATMVI010000740.1:0-10462 GCA_035563275.1 Pyrinomonadaceae bacterium | reverse complement strand
GCGCGGCGCCGGGACGATCCTCGTCGTCACGGCCGGGACGAGCGACATCCCCGTGGCCGAGGAGGCGGCGCTGACGGCCGAGGCGATGGGCAACCGCGTCGAGCGCGTCTGGGACGCGGGCGTCGCCGGCATCCACCGCCTGATGGCCGAGCGCGAGCGCCTGCGCCGGGCGCGCGTCGTCGTCGTCTGCGCCGGGATGGAGGGCGCGCTGCCGTCGGTCGTCGGCGGCCTCGTCGCCGTGCCCGTCATCGCCGTCCCGACCAGCGTCGGCTACGGCGCCTCCTTCGGCGGCGTCGCCGCCCTGCTCGGCATGCTCAACTCCTGCTCCTCGAACGTCACGGTCGTCAACATCGACAACGGCTTCGGCGCGGGCTTCGTCGCCAGCCTCATCAACAGAAACGCAGAAGTCAGAGTGCAGAATGCAGAATAAAAAGAAGAAGCCCCTGCTCCTTTTATTCATCACCCTGCACTCTGCGCTCTGCATCCTGTCCGCCGGCTGCGGGGCGCGCCGCACGCCGAACCTGACGCGCATCTTCGCGGGCGTGAAGGAGCGGCGGGGGAAGCGGCCCGTCATCGTCATCCCCGGCGTGCTCGGCTCGAACATCGTCAACCGGCGGACGGGCGAGGTGGTGTGGCCGACCGCCTTCCGCTCGTCCGACGACGGGCTGAGTCTGCCGGCGACGCCCGACCTCGCCGCCAACCGCGACGACCTCGTCGCCTCGAAGATTCTGGAGACGGCGCGCCTCGCCCGCATCGCGCCCGAGGTCTACGTCTACCACGGCCTCCTGCGCGCGCTCGAAGACTTCGGCGGCTACCGCGAGGCCGACATAGACAACCCGCCCGAGGGCGGCGACGCCGACACCTTCTACGTCTTCCCGTACGACTGGCGGCGCGACAACGTCGAGACGGCGCGCCTGCTCGCCAAGCGCGTCGAGGCGCTCAAGCTCAAGCTCAACCGGCCCGACCTGCGCTTCAACCTCGTCGCGCACTCGATGGGCGGCCTCGTCGCGCGCTACGCCGCGATGTACGGCGACCGCGACCTGCCGCGCGGGGGCGAAGCGCCGCGGCCCGACTGGGCCGGCCGCTCCTTCGTCCACAAGATTTTCATGTTCGGCACGCCGAACGAAGGCTCGATGGAGGCGTTCGCCACGCTGCTCGAAGGTTACTCGGTGACCGAGGGCCTGCGCCGCCGCGTGCGCCTGCTCAACAAGCTCTCGCGCGAGGACGTTCTGACCGCGCCCTCCATCTTCCAACTCCTCCCGCACCGCGCGCAGGCGCGCTTCCTCGACGAGAACCTGCGGCCCCTCGACCTCGACCTCTACGACCCGGAAGTCTGGCGGCGCTACGGCTGGTCGGCCGCGCACGACCCCTCGTTCCGCGACGCCTACGCGCGCGGCGAGTCGGGCGGGGAGGAGTCGCCCACGCACCGCGGCACGCTCGCCGAGCTGGACGCCTACCTCGCCGCCGTCCTCGCGCGCGCGCGCCTCTTCCACGAGGCGCTCGACGCGCCCGCCGGCCCCGAGCCGCCCGTCCGGCTCTTCGCCCTCGGCGGCGACTGCGAGGAGACTCTGGCGGCCGCCGTCATCATGCGCGACGTGAAGCGCGGGCGCTGGGTGACGCTGACGCGGCCGCGCTCGCTGCGCGACGAGCGGGGCCGCCAACTCTCGCGCAGGGAAGTTCAGGAGGCGATGTACGAGCCGGGCGACGGCCGCGTCACGCGCCCCTCTCTGCTCGGCCTCAACCTGAGCGCGCCCCGCGCCAGCGACCTCTACGCCACCGCTCTCCCCGTCGCCTACGCCTCCTTCGCCTGCGACCTCCACAGCGACCTCCAGAGCAACCTCACGCTGCAAGACAACGCGCTCACCCTCCTCGTCAACGAGCTGACGAACTGACCGAGGCCCTCCCTGAGGGTCGGGCATAAGTTTTTATTCGGCGAGCCTGTGGCGCGCTTCGGCGAGGGCGTGGCGGAAGATGCTGACGCCGCGGTCGATCTGCTCCTCGGTGTGCGAGGCCATCACCTGAAAGCGGAAGCGGGCCTTGCCGCGGGCCACGGCCGGGTACTCGACGAGGTTGGCGATCAGCCCGTTCTCTTCGAGCGCGCGCCCCGTCCACTTCGCCAGACGCTCGCAGCCGACGCCGACGGGCACGATGTTCGACGCCTCGCCGTAGCACTCCAGCCCCTCGGCCTCGAACCCCGCGCGCAGCCGCGCGATGTTCGCCGCCGACTTCGCGCGCAGCCGCTCGCCCTCCTCCGAGCGCACGACGCGCAGGGCTTCGAGGACGACGCCGGCCTGAATCGGCGAGAGCGCGTTCGAGAAGGCGTGCGAGCCGCCGTAGATGCTGACGTAATGCCTGACCGACTCGTGGTTGGTGGCGAGGAAGCCGCCGTTGCTCGAAAACGTCTTCGAGAACGCGCCCATCACGAGGTCAACTTTGCCGAGCGCGCCCTGAAGTCCCAACTGCCCCGTGCCCCGCGGCCCCGAAGCGCCGAGGTCGTGCGCCACGTCCACGAGCAGCACGGCGCCGAACTCGCGGCAGACCTCCTGAAGCGCGAGGATGTCGGGGCTGTCCGAGTCCATCGAAAACAGCCCTTCGGTGACGACGAGGATCGCGTTCTCCGTGTCCTTCGCGCGAATCTTCGCGAGTTTGCGCCGCGCGTCCGCGGTGTCGCGGTGGCGGAAGAAGGTGTGCTTGTTGGTCGCGGCGCGCGCGCCCTGCATCAGGCAGGCGTGCGAGTTCTGGTCGAGTAAGACGTGGTCGTTGGGCCTGACCAAGCCGACGATGGTGCCGAAGCCGGCGGCCCAGCCCGTCGGGAAGAGCAGCACGTGCTCGGCCGCGACGTGCTCGGCGATGGCGCGCTCCAGCCGGCGCGAGAGGCCGGTGTTGCCTTGCAGGATGGCCGAGGCGGCGCTGTGCGGGCCGTAGTCGGAGAGCGCGCGGATGGCCGCGTCGTGGATCGAAGGGTGCGAGGCGAGGCCGAGGTAGTCCTGCGAGCCGAAGTTGACGCCCTCGACCGCCAGCCCGTTCGAGCTGCGCACGCGCGCCGTCGTGTCGGGCGAGGTTTCGAGCGCGCGGCTGTAAGGCCACGTCCCAAGCTCGATGCGGCTGTCGAGCCACTCGCCGAGCGGCCGCGTGCGCTCGATGAGGTGAGCGCCCTTCGGGTGTGTGAACATGCCGAGGTGCTTGGTGAAGGCGTCCGACTCGTTGGCGGGCGTGATGAAGGGGGGGGGCGTCATGGGGAATCCCTCTGTGAAATGTCCGGCCGTTAAAGGGGCGGCGCGCCGCCGCGCGGGCCGGGGCCGTCGCGGCCGCGCGGGCGGCACACTCCGACCTCCGACGACCCACGCGGCCGCGACGCCATCGAAACGATCTGTTCAGGCCGGGGTTCCGTTCACGCACGCGGGCCGCCGGTCATGGGCGGCGGGCGGAAGGTCAGACGCGAAAGGGGTAAGGTCAGACGTATGAGGGCTGGTCGCCCGCGCCGGCGGAAAGAATGAAAGCCGGCGGTCGCGTCAACGTCGCTTCCGAATTGTCACGGTGGCGTAAGGGCGGAAGGAGCTGAAGCTCGACCGTTCCTACCAACGGACGCAGAATAGCTTTGTCACGGATTTGTGTCAAGTCTTGACAAAACTATTGCGGGACGGCCCCGCAATTACCGGCAAGAAACGCGGCTTGGGGGGGTAAGCGTAAGCCGTTGAATAAAATAGGGCAGAGGCGGACGGACGCTACCGATTGACGCGCCCGTCCGCCTCCGTGAACTTTATTCAGATTTATAGACCTGCGAGGGCGCGGCGCTGTAGCTCTGCGGCCGCGTCGGCGAGGTCGAGGTCGGTGGTCTGTCTGGTCGCGCGGTCGAACAACTCGACGCGGCCCTCGGCGATCTTCTTGCCGACGGTGAGGCGGAAGGGGACGCCGATGAGGTCGGCGTCTTTGAACTTGACGCCGGCGCGCTCGTCGCGGTCGTCGAGGAGCGCGTCGAGGCCGGCGGCCGTCAGTTCCTTGTAGAGCCTCTCGCCGGCCTCGACGAAGTCGGCCTGCTTCATGTTGGTGACGGTGACGACCACGTCGAAGGGGGCGATGGCGCGGGGCCAGATGATGCCGTCGGCGTCGTGGCTCTGCTCGACGGCCGCCGACATGATGCGCTCGACGCCGATGCCGTAGCTGCCCATCACGATGGGCACCTCCTTGCCGTCCTGCGTCAACACGCGCGCGCCCATCGACTCGGAATACTTCGTGCCGAGCTTGAAGATGTGGCCGATCTCCATCGCCTTGAAAACGTCGAGCGTGCCCGACTCGCAGCGCGGGCAGCGTTCGCCCGCGGCGACGGTGCGGAGGTCGGCCCAGAGGTCGGGCCTGATGTCGCGCTCGACGCTGACGCCGCGCAGGTGGTGCTCGTCCTTGTTCGCGCCGGTCGTCATGTCGCGGCGGCCGCGCAGGGCGAGGTCGGCGACGAGGCGCAAAGGCTTCTTCGCAGGCCGGGCCTTGTCGCGCGCGCCGACGCCGCCGAGGCTGCCGGCCGACGCGCCGAGGAGTTCGCGTATCTCCTCGGGGTGCGCGGGGCGGACGGCCGACGCGCCGAGCGAGTCGGCGAGCTTCGTCTCGTGCAGCGGGTGGTCGCCGCGCAGCAGGGCGAGCACGGGGAACTGCTCCTGCGACGCGGCGTCGGTGGCGACGTAGACGAGCGTCTTGATCTGGCGGTCGGAGGCCGCGCCGCCGGGGAAGGTCGTGAGGTCTTCGATGGTGCGGACGCCGGGCGTGGGGAACTCTTCGGGGGCGTCGGGGCCGGCCTCGTCCTCGACGGGGGCGAGGCGCGAGGTCGCTTTTTCGAGGTTGGCCGAGTAGCCGCACGCCTCGCAGACGGCGATCAAGTCTTCGCCCGCGTTGGTGCGCGCCATGAACTCGTTGGATTCCGACCCGCCCATCGCGCCTGAAGACGCCTCGACGATGTGGTACCTGACGCCGCAGCGGTCGAAGACGCGCTTGTAGGCTTCGCGCTGGTCGGCGAAAGACTTGTCGAGGCCGGCCGCGTCCACGTCGAAGGAGTAGGCGTCCTTCATGGTGAACTGGCGCAGGCGCATCAGCCCCGACTTCGGGCGCTCCTCGTCGCGGAACTTGGTCTGTATCTGATACCAGACCTGCGGCAGTTGCTTGTAGGAGCGGAGTTCGTGGCGCGCGATGGAGGTGAAGACCTCCTCGTGCGTCATGCCGAGGCACATGTCCGCGCCCTTGCGATCCTGAAGGCGGAACATCGTCTCGCCCATCACGGGCCAGCGGCCCGACTCCTTCCAGACCTCGGCCGGGTGGATGGCCGGCAGGAAGAACTCCTGCCCGCCGAGGGCGTCCATCTCCTCGCGCAGGATTTTCATCACGCGCTGCGCGACGCGCCAGCCGGGCGGGAGGAACGAGTAGATGCCCGCGCCGAGCTGGCGGATGTAGCCGGCGCGCAGCAGCAGGCGGTGCGAGACGACCTCGGCATCGGCCGGGTCTTCGCGCAGGGTGGGGATGAAAAACTGTGACCAGCGCATAAGGGTTTGTGTCGAGTCTCCTCGGTCGAAATCGGCGGCGAAAGCGAGCCGCCATTCTCGCGCAGCCCGGAGGGGAAGGCAAACGGTGAGGCGATTGCGGATTCGCGGCAGGCCCGCGGCTTGAGCGTCGGGCGGGGCAGGATTAAACGCGGAGGGCACGGAGTCCTCACGGGGTTCACCGGGAAGGTAATAGCCTTCTCCGTGAACCCCGTGAGGACTCCGTGCCCTCCGCGTCGAAATGAAGACTCACGAGACTCGACCGAAGCCGGGCCGCGAATCCGCATCCGCGCTTACTTCTTCGCCTGCGCGTCGCCGAGTTCTTTCTGCGTCGCCTCGATGAGGCGTTGCAGCTCGCCCTTGAGGTCGGCGTCGTCCGTCTTCTCGGCGGCCTTCCTGAGCGCGGCGAGGTGTGCGACCTTGAGCGCCTGCTCGGCCGGGACTTTCACGTCCGGCTCGACGCCCGTGCCCTCCCAGTTGGTCTTGGTGATGGGGTTGATGGCGCGGCCCGTCGGGATGAACGCGCCGAAGTGCTGGTGGAGGCGGTTGAAGCCGCCGGGGTGCGCGCCGCCGCCCGTCGTCTCGCCGACGATGGTCGCCCGCTTCAGGTTCTTGAGGTTGTAGCTGAACTCCTCCGCGCCCGAGAAGGTGTAGTTGCTCGTCAGCACGTACACGTCCTTGCCCGTGTAGCGCTTGCCGGCGACCTCCTTGAGCGTCCAGAACTCGTCGGTGCGGTCGCCCTCGCGCCAGTAGAGGCTGTTGAGGTGGACGGGTTCGGCGCCGAAGAGGTAGGAGCAGACGAGCGCGACCATCGCGGGGTTGCCGCCGCCGTTCTTGCGCATGTCGATGATGAGCGCGTCGGTGTTGGCGAGGAAGTTGAAGGCGGCGGCGACCGTCTCGGCCCCGCCCTTCTCGTCGGTGAAGCCGCGGAAGTCCATGTAGCCGACGTTGCCGGGCAGGCGCTCGACGCGCTCAAAGGCGTAGTTGATGCGGCCCATGTGGCGGCGGAACTGCTCCTGCTCCTCGGCCGAAGGCTCGCGCCGCTGGCCGCGCTCGGGGAGCGGGCGGTGCGAGTAGCGGACTCTCAGGTGCTTGTCGCGGCTCACGGCCTGCAAGTCCTCGGTCAGCTTGGCGGCGAACGCCTTCGCGCTCGAAAGCTGTTCGTACTCGCCGCGGGCCGCGCGCTCGCGCACCGCCTGCCCCATCTTGGCCGCCACGTCGGCGAAGACGTAGCTCTCGTCGAGGCGGCGCAGCACGGTGTCGATGACCTCCCTGCGCGTCGCGGCGTCGATGTTCATGTCCGGCTGCTCGGGCGGGGCCTGCGCGGGGACGGAGTTCGGGTCGACGATCATCAGCGCCGCGAGGAGGGCGAGCGCGTAGAGGATTTTTGCCTTCATGTGGTGCTCCTTGTCGGTGTTTCGGGGTTACGGCCGGAATGGATTCCGGTCTTGATTACGACGCGGAGGCGGTTAAGTTCCCGTTTCTTACCCGAACCCGTGGCGCGAATTTTTGATTTCGGATTTTTGATTGTTGATTTAGTTCTCGGCCGGTCGCCGGTCTTCGTCTTCGCCCACGACCGGCGGCTGAATCGAAAATCCGAAATCCGAAACCGCAAATCCGCTGACTCCGTTGCGGGAGCCGCGGACGTGATGTAACATCGGGCGCACGTAAACAAGCCGTCGGAATCGTGGCCGGGAGAGGTGAGGAGATGAGCGACCTGAGGAACGCGCCTCTGGCGGAGGTTGACCCGCTCGTGAGCCGCGCCGTCGACGACGAGGTGCGGCGGCAGGCCGAGGGGCTGGAGCTGATCGCCTCGGAGAACTTCGTCAGCGAGGCCGTGCTCGAGGCGATGGGTTCGGTCTTCACGAACAAGTACGCCGAGGGCTACCCGCGTAAGCGCTACTACGGCGGCTGCGAGTTCACGGACGTGGTCGAGCAGGCGGCCATCGACCGCGCCAAGCAACTCTTCGGGGCCGACCACGCCAACGTCCAGCCCCACTCGGGCGCGCAGGCCAACATGGCCGTCTACCTCGCGGCCATCGGCTACGGCGACCAAATCCTCGGCATGAACCTTTCGCACGGCGGCCACCTCACGCACGGCCACCCCCTGAACTTCTCCGGCCTGAGCTACAAGGTCGCCGACTACGGCGTCTCGCGCGAGACCGAGCAGATCGATTACGACGAGCTGCAACGGCTCGCCGAGGAGCACCGGCCGAAGATGATCGTCTGCGGCGCGTCGGCCTACCCGCGCGTCATAGACTTCGCGCGCATCGGCGAGATCGCGCGCTCCGTCGGCGCGCGCGTGATGGCCGACATCGCGCACATCGCCGGCCCCATCGCCGCCGGCCTCCACCCCTCGCCCGTCCCGCACGCCGACTACGTCACGACGACGACGCACAAGACTCTGCGCGGCCCGCGCGGCGGCCTCATCCTCTGCAAAGCCGAGCACCAGCAGGAGGTCGACCGCAAGGTCTTCCCCGGCGTGCAGGGCGGCCCGCTCGTCCACGTCATCGCCGGCAAGGCCGTCGCCTTCGGCGAGGCCCTGCGCGAAGACTTCAGAGAGTACCAGCGGCGCACGCTCGCCAACGCCAAAGCGCTCGCCGACGGACTCAGGCAGCAGGGCTTCCGTCTGGTCTCGGGCGGGACGGACAACCACCTCGTGCTCGTCGATGTGTTCATGGGCGGCAAGGGCGTGACCGGCAAGGTGGCCGAGAAGGCTCTGGAAGCCGCCGGCCTGACCGTCAACAAGAACACCATCCCGTTCGACACGAACAAGCCGTTCGTCGCCTCCGGCATCCGGCTGGGGACGCCGGCGCTGACGACGCGCGGGATGGGCGAGGACGAGATGCGCCACGTCGCGCGCCTCATCGCCGAGGTTTTGCGCGAGCCCGAGTCCGAGGAGGTGCGCCGCCGCGTGAGCGACGAAGTGCGCGAGCTGACCGCGCGCTTCCCGCTCTACCCGAAGCGCCTGCGGGCGCGGGCCAGCGGCTCGGGCGCGGGCGCGGCCGACTGAGGTCGGCCGGGCCGGCGGCGGGCCGGGAAGAGGGGTAGTTGTCCGAGTGGCCGGTTAGCGTTTTGCCGGTCGTCAGTTTTCTCGCGGCCGCGAGTTTTTTTTAAGGCCGCGACGTTTTGCCGGCCCCGCCCGTCGGCGGCGGGCCGTTGTCAACCTCGCATGATTACTTGCCCCGGCCGCGCCGCGGCGCGCGCCGTGCCACACGACAAAGGAGAAGACCTCATGTCGAGCGACCCGAACCAGCCCAGAAAAGTTGACCCGTCCGAGCGCACCGGCGATTCCGGGCAAGTCGATCCGTCCGAGGGGACTGACGGCGCGCAGGTTGACCCGTCCGAGGGGAGCGGCGATTCCGCGCAGGTTGACCCGTCCGAGAAGGGCGGCTCGTAACGCCCCGCACACGAACGCGGGCCGCGGGCGGGCGACTCGCCCCTCGCCCCCGGCCCGCGTTAATTTCGTCCCGCCAGTTTCGCCCTGCCCGAAAACTCTTTCCCGCCCGGCGAGTCAAGCCGCGCCGCGCCCGCCGGGGCGGCGCCCGGCACGCCGCATCCGGCCCCGTCTGGTGTAAAATAGTCGCGCCAACGGAGTCCGCCCGAGGACACCCGGAGCGCCGCCGCGCGGCGTCTTTCTTCCCACCGGTCAGCTAAGTTTATGGAGCAGATTTTCGGCCCCGGCGGCCTCATCGCGCGCGCGCACCCGGAGTACGAATACCGGCCCGGCCAAGTCGAGATGGCCGCGGCCGTCCTGCGCGCCTTCGAAGAGCGCCGCCACCTCATCGTCGAGGCCGGCACGGGCACGGGCAAGACTCTGGCCTACCTCGTCCCGGCCGTCGCCGCGGCGCTGGAGCGCGGCACCCGCGTCGTCATCTCGACGGGCACGAAGAACCTTCAGGAGCAGCTGATGGAGAAGGACATCCCCTTCCTCCAGCGCGTGCTGCCGCGCAAGTTCACCGCCGCCTACCTCAAGGGGCGCGGCAACTACGCCTGCCTCAACCGCGTCAAGCGCGCCGAGACCACCCCGATACTCGACGGCCTCGACGACGTTGACCACTTCGACCTAGTCAAACGCTGGGCTTGGGAGTCGGCGACCGGCGACCGCGCCGAGCTGACCGAGCTGCCCGAGAACCTCTCCTTCTGGCGCCACATCGACGCGCGCGGCGAGACCTGCCTCGGCCAGAAGTGCCCCGACTACGACGCCTGCTTCATCACGCGGATGCGGCAGCGCGCCGCCGACGCCGACATCGTCATCGTCAACCACCACCTCTTCTTCGCCGACTTGGCGCTGCGCGGCGGCGAGTACGGTCAGGTCATCCCCGACTACTCGGCCGTCGTCTTCGACGAGGCGCACCAGATCGAGGACGTGGCCGCCGAGTACTTCGGCTTTCAGGTGTCGAGCTACCAGATCGAGGACACGCTGCGCGACCTCTCGATGCTGCCCATCACGGACTCGGGCCTGAACCGCGAGCTGACGCGGGGCGCCAACCGCGTCGCGCGCTTCGCCGAGCAGTTCTGGATGGGCTTCCGCGAGGCGCGCGGCGAGGAGGGGCGCGGGCCGCTCCTGCCCGGCACGTTCGCGCGCAAAACCCCGGCCGGCGAGGTCGAGGCCACGCCGCTCGGCGAGAGTTACCTGAGTCTGGACGGCTCGCTCCAGAGGATCGAGGCCACGCTCGACCTGATTAAAGACAAGCCGCCCGAGGTCGATAACCTCCTGCGCCGCATCCGCGAGGCGCGCTTCCACCTTGAGTTCATCGTCGCCGGCGACGACCGCCGCTACGTCTACTGGGCCGAGCGCAGGGGCCGCGGCCTCTTCCTGCGCGCCTCGCCGATAGATGTTTCGACGCTCCTCCAGGACAAGCTCTTCGAGCGCGTCGAGACGGTCGTCCTCACCTCGGCGACCCTGGCGAGCGCCGGCCGCTTCGACTTCATCCGCG
>DATMVI010000739.1:0-3952 GCA_035563275.1 Pyrinomonadaceae bacterium | reverse complement strand
GGGCGAGTTCAGCGCGGCGGGCGCCGACTTCCGGCCGCGGGCGAGGCGGCCCGGCGGGCGCGCGAGACGGGGAGCCTGTCTCCCGAGAGGGAGGCTGACCGTCTGCGGTTGCCGGGCATGGTTACGCCAGTCTCCGTCCGTGTCGAGGGCCGAGGTGGGTTGCCGCCAGCGGGCCGCCGAAAACGCGCCCGCGCCTGAAAGAAACGCGCCCTGAAGTGTCCCGCCGGGTGATGAAGCGGCGGCATTTATACTCCCGGCCGGCGGCTTTTGTCAACGCGCCCTCCGCTCACCAATAGACCAGCCAGCGCCCGCCGCAGCGCAGGGCGTGCCCCTGCATCGTGATCCGCTCGTCGCCGGGGCGCACGAACGCGGCCGGCGCGATCTGGTGCAGGAAGTGGCCGGAGTGGAGGACGAGCCGGCCCGGCGCGTAGGCGTAGTGCGCCCGCTCGCGCACCGCCTGCAACTCCTCGACGCTGAAGGGCAGGTTGAGCCGCATCGCCTCCTCGGCCTCGCCGTAGTGGATGTCCCAGACGTTGACGCCGCCGCCGCCGGCCGGCAGACGCAGCGGCAGCGTGAAGGAGACGGGCCGCCCGTAATCTATCTCGGCGTGGGCGGGCCAGCCGAGTCGCTGGTATTGGAGGTCGAAGTGGACGGAGGCGCTCGGCTCGGTCGGGATGGCCTCGGTCAGCCAGATGTGAAAGCCGGGGCGGCCGAACTCTTCGGCGAAGGCGACCGGCTCGCCGAGGTGGGCTTCGAGCGTGCCGCGCAGGTGCTCCATGATGCCGGGGAAGTATCCGTCGAGGAGCGGGTTGAGGGCGCGCGCCTTGCCGTAGTAGCGCTCGGCGGCCTCGCCCGGCCGGCAGAACTCGATGTAGCTGGCCGCGCCCAGCGTGAAGAAGAGCACGCCGTCGTTGACCTGCGACCAGTAGTCGCGCAGGTGGTGGACGGCCGAGCAGATTTCCTCGCACTGCGCGGGCGCGAGGGTCTCGATGTCGGTGAACGGGGGGAACATAATTTTTACGGCCCGGCGGCCGAAGGTTTCGCGGCCGGCGGGGGCGGCGAGGTGGGGCAGACTAATCGTAGCCCTCCGGCCCTGTCAACGATAATTTTGCCGGCCCGCCCGCGGGGGCCGCGCCCGGCCCGACGCCCCGCCGAGGAGTGTCTTGACTTGGCGGGGCGAAAGCGGGTAGGTTTGATTCCGCGAATCGCTGGCGGCCACATTCGAGAGACGGACGGCCCCGGGGGGTTTGGGAGTCCCGCCGGGCGGCGTTCGGGGCGGGCCGCGGGGCGGCTCGCGCTCCCGCGGGGCCGCGCGGGATTTTTCTTCGGCGGCCCACAATTTTTGGACTCGATCGAAGCCTTAAGCCTCCGGCGCGGCCCCCTGCGCCGCCGGGGCCGACCCGCCGCCCGAAACCGTGCCCGGGGAGTGAGATGCCTGACCCCCAGCCTGTGACCCCACACGACGCGGAGGCGGAGGGAGGCCGCGCGCCGTCCCCGGCGTGGGCGCGCTACGGGCTGGCGGTCGCGCTCGCGGCGGCCGCGCTCCTCCTCACCTTCGTGCTGCGCGCCGCGCTCGGCACCGACAGCGTCCGCATCGTTTTCGTCTTCTTCTTCCCGGCCGTCCTTTTGGCGGCCCTGCGCGGCGGCCGCGGGCCGGCGCTGCTCGCCGTCGCGCTCTCGGCCCTCGCCGGCAACTACTTCTTCCTCGGCCCCTCCTACGCGCTCTCGCTCAACACCGAAGGGGTCTTGCAGACCCTCCTCTTCGTGGTCGTCGCCGGCATCATCGTCTACCTCACGGGCCGCAGCCGGAGCGCCGAGGCCGCCGCGCGCCGCAGCGAGCTGTCGTTCGCGACCACGCTCAGGAGCATCGGCGACGCCGTCATCGCCACCGACGGCGCGGGGCGCGTCGCCTTTATGAACGCGGTGGCCGAGCGCATGACGGGCTGGCCGGCGGACGAGGCGCGCGGCCGCCCGCTCGCCGAGGTCTTCCGCATCCTCAACGAGGAGACGCGCGCCGAGGTGGAAAGCCCGGTCGCGCGCGTCCTGCGCGACGGCGTCGTCGTCGGCCTCGCCAACCACACCGTGCTCGTCGCGCGCGACGGCCGCGAGACGCCCATCGAGGACAGCGCCGCGCCCATCAAGGACGCGGGCGGGCCGACGACCGGCGTCGTCTTGGTCTTCCACGACGTGAGCGACCGCCGCCGGGCCGAGATGGAGCGCGAGCGGCTGGCCGCGCTCGTCGCTTCGTCCGACGACGCCATCATCGGCAAGACGCTCGACGGCACGGTGACGAGCTGGAACGCGGCGGCCGAGAGGCTCTACGGCTACGAGGCCGCGGAGGTCGTCGGCGGCCCGATCTCGGTCATCATCCCGCCGGAGCGGCGCGAGGAGTTCGACTCGATCCTCGGCCGCATCGCGCGCGGCGAGCAGGTCGAGCACCTCGAAACCGTCCGGCTCCGCAAGGACGGCGCGCGCGTCGAAATCTCGGTCACGATCTCGCCCGTCACCGACGGCGAGGGCCGGGTGTTCGGGGCCTCGGTCATCGCCCGCGACATCACCGAGCGGCGGCGCGACGAGGAGGAGCTGCGCCGGAGCCGCGAGCGCTTGCAGCTGGCCCTCGAAGCCACCAACCTCGGCATCTGTGAGTGGGACTTGGCGACGGGCCGGCTCACTTGGTCGAAGGAGCACTTCGAGCTGCTCGGCTACGAGCCTTTCTCCTTCGACCCCGTCTACGAGCACTGGCGCTCGCGCATCCACCCCGACGACATCGAGGCCGTCGAGCGCGAGCTGGAGGAGGCGCGCGCCGAGCGCCGCACGTCGCAGTCGGACGCGCGCGTCCTGCTCCCGTCGGGCGAGGTGCGCTGGGTGCACGCGCGCGGCAGGTTCAAGTACGACGGGGCGGGGCGCGCCGTCTCGCTGAGCGGGCTGCTGCTCGACATCACGGCCGGCAAGACGGCGGCCGAGGTCCTGCGCCGCAGCGAGGAGCGCGTGGCCGGCGTCGTCGAGTCGGCGATGGACGCCATCATCACCGTGGACGAGCAGCAGCGCGTCCTGCTCTTCAACCGCGCGGCCGAGGCGATGTTCCGCTGCGCGGCGGCCGACGCCATCGGCCGGCCGCTCGAACGCTTCATCCCCGCGCGCCACCGCGCCGCGCACGCCGGCCACGTCGAGGCGTTCGGCCGCACCGGCGTCACCTCGCGCGCGATGGCCGGGGCGCGCGCCGTCTCGGGCCTGCGCGCCGACGGCGAGGAGTTCCCGCTCGAAGCCTCCATCTCGCAGATCGAGGCCGGCGGGCAGAAGCTCTTCACCGTCATCATGCGCGACATCACGGAGCGCGTGCGCGCCGAGGAGGAGCGCGAGCAACTGCTCGAACGCGAGCAGGCGGCGCGCGCCGCCACCGAGGCCAGCGAGCAGCACTACCGCGCGCTCGCCGACGCCATGCCGCAGATCGTCTGGACGGCGCGGCCCGACGGCTTCAACGACTACTACAACCGCCGCTGGTACGAGTACACCGGGCTCACGCCCGCCGAGGCCGAGGGCTGGGGCTGGCAGCACGTCGTCCACCCGGAGGACGCCGAGCGCAGCGTGCGCGCGTGGGCGACGGCCGTCGCCACGGGCGAGGATTATCAGGTCGAGTACCGCTTCCGCCGCGCCTCGGACGGCCAGTACCGCTGGCACCTCGGGCGGGCCGAGGCGCTGCGCGACGCGTCGGGCCGCGTCGTCAAGTGGTTCGGCACGGCCACCGACATCCACGAGAGCCGCGAGGCCGAGGAGCGCGTCCGCTTCCTCGCCGAGGCGACGCGCGTGCTCTCCTCCTCGCTCGACTACGAGACGACGCTCTCGGAGCTGGCGCGCCTCGCCGTCGACGCGCTCGCCGACTACGCGCTCGTGGACATCGTCGGCGACGACGGCCGGGCGCGGCGCGCGGCCGTCGCGCACCGCGACCCGGCGA
>DATMVI010000738.1:0-9461 GCA_035563275.1 Pyrinomonadaceae bacterium | reverse complement strand
GGCGGGCCGACGCGCTCGCCGCGCCAGCGCCGCCGCCACCTGCTCGAACTCAACGCGAGCGTGGCGGGCGGGAGGCTGCGCGTGGACTGGCACTACAGCGCCAACCGGCACGAGCGCGCGACCGTCGAGGCTTGGGCCGCGGCCTTCGTCGAGGCGCTGCGCTCGCTCGTCGCGCACTGCCTGTCGGCGGAGGCGGGCGGCTACACGCCTTCGGACTTCCCGCTCGCGGGGCTGGATCAGGGGCAGATAGACCGGATGGTCGGGCGCGAGCGCGGGGTCGAAGACATCTACCCGCTCTCGCCCATCCAGCAGGGGCTGCTCTTCCACTCGCTCTACGCGCCGGAGGAGGAACTCTACTTCCTACAGACCTGCTGCACGCTGCGCGGCGCGCTCGACCTGCCCGCGTTCGAGAGGGCTTGGCAGATGGTGGCCGCGCGCCACCCCGTGCTGCGGACGGGCTTCGTGTGGGAGGGACTCGCCGAGCCTCTGCAAGTCGTCCGCGCGTCGGCCGCGCTGCCGGTCGAGGCGCATGACTGGCGCGACGTGCCGGCGGAGCTGCTCGGCGAGCGGCTGCGCTCCTTCTACGCCGAAGACCGCGCGCGCGGCTTCGACCTGACGAGGGGGCCGATGATGCGCCTCAGCCTGCTCCGCACGGGCGAGGACGCCCACGAGGTCGTCTGGAGTCATCACCACCTGATCGTGGACGGCTGGTCGTGCCCGCTGCTGCTGCGCGAGTGCCTGACGCTCTACGAGTCGCTGCGCCGCGGCGAGCCGTCGCCGCTGCCGCGCAGCCGCCCCTACCGCGATTACATCGAGTGGCTGCGGCGGCAGGACTTGGCGGCCGCCGAGCGCCACTGGCGCGAACTCCTCAAAGGCTTCACCGCGCCGACGCGCGTCGCGCGGGGGGCGGCGGCCGACCCGCCGGAGAGTTACGGCGAGCAGCGCCGGCAGTTGAGCGAGGCGGCGACGAGCGCCGTCCAAACCTACGCGCGGCGCAACAAGCTGACGCTCAACACCGTCACGCTCGGGGCGTGGGCCGCCGTCATCGGCCACCTCAGCGGCGACGAGGATGTCGTCTTCGGGACGGCCGTGGCCGGGCGGCCGGCGACGCTGGCCGGCGTCGAGCGGATGGTCGGCGTCTTCATCAACATGCTGCCGCTGCGCGCGCGCCTCGCGCCCGACGCGCCCGTCGCGTCGTGGCTCGGCGGCCTGCAGGAGCAGCAGCTCAGGATGCAGCAGTTCGAGTACAGCCCGCTCGTCAGGGTGCAGGAGTGGAGCGACGTGCCGGGCGGCCTGCCCCTCTTCGAGAACTTCCTCGTCTTCGAGAACTACTGGATCGGCGACGGCGCCCCGCAGGGCGTGCGCGCGTCGCTGCAGGTCAGCGACGTGCGCCACCTCGGGCGCGAGAACTACCCGCTCTCGGTCGTGGTCGCCCCGTCGTCGGAGCTGACGCTCAAGGTCAAGTACAACGACCCGCGGCTCGGCGCCCGCGCCGCCGCGCGCATCCTGCGGCGGCTCGAAGAGGCCCTCGTCGCCATCGCCGGGCGCCCCGGCCTCGGCCTCCGGGAGCTGCGCGAACTGCTCACAGAGGCGGAGCGCGAGGAGCAGGCGGCCGAGGAGCGGAAGCTGCGCGAGGCGCAGCGGCAGAGCTTCCGCCGCGCGCGGCGCAAGGCCATCGGCGGCGCGCAGGCGGAGGAGACGGCCCACTATGAAGAGTCAACTACCTGAGACGCCGCCCGCCCCGCGGCCGGGGGCGTTCAAGCGCAAGACGGTCGGCCTCGCGCGCGAGGGGCTGGTCAGGGCGGAGCCGCTCGCCGGCGGCGGCGACCTGCCGCTCGTCGTCCGCCCGCACGTCCGCCACCTCGACGCGGCGGCGTGGGCCGGCGAGAGCCGCGACTTCATCGAGTCGCGCGTCCGCCGGCACGGCGGCCTCCTCTTCCGCGGCTTCGACCTGCGGACGGCGGACGACTTCGCGCGGTTCGCCGCGGCGGCCGTCGGCGACGACCTGCTGGAGTACCGCGAGCGCTCTTCGCCGCGCACGCGGGTCGAAGGCAACGTCTACACCTCGACCGACTACCCGGCCGACCAGAGCATCTTCCTCCACAACGAAAACTCCTACCAGCAGACGTGGCCGCTGCGGATCTTCTTCTTCTGCCGCGCCGCCCCGCCCGTCGGCGGCGAGACGCCCATCGCCGACTGCCGCCGCATCTTCGCGCGCCTCGGCCCGCGGCTGCGCGAGCGCTTCGTCGAGCGCCGCGTCATGTACGTCCGCAACTTCGGCGACGGCTTCGGCCTCCCGTGGCAGACCGTCTTCCAGACCGCCGACCGCCGCACCGTCGAGGAGCACTGCCGGCGGGCCGACATCGCGGCCGAGTGGAAGGAGGGCGACCGCCTGCGCACGCGCGCCGTCCGCCCGGCGGCCGCCCGCCACCCGCGCACGGGCGAGGCGGTCTGGTTCAACCACGCCACCTTCTTCCACGTGACCACGCTCCCCGAGGGCGTCCGCGATGAGCTGCTGGCGGAGTTCGCCGACGCCGAGGAGTTGCCGACCAACTCCTTCTACGGCGACGGCGCGCCCATCGAGCCCGAGACGCTGGAGGAGTTGCGCGAGGCGTACCGGCGCGAGACGGTCGCCTTCCGCTGGGAGGCCGGCGACGTGCTGCTGCTCGATAACATGCTGGCCGCGCACGGGCGCGCGCCCTACGAGGGCCCGCGGGAGATTCTCGTCGGGATGGCCGCGCCGCACAGTTGGTCGCAGGTTCGGCTCCTTGAGACAGGGGAGTGCGAGTGATGCAGGAGATCACCGAAGGCTTCAGACTCTCTCCGCAGCAGGAGCGTGTGTGGCTGGCGCAGGGGGACGCGGCCGACACGCCTTACCGCGCGCGGTGCGTCGTCCGCCTCACGGGGCGGTTCGACGCCGCGCTCTTCCGCTCGGCCCTGCGCGTGGTCGTCGCCCGCCACGAAATCCTCCGCACGAACTTCCGGCGCGTCCCCGGCCTGACCGTCCCCTTGCAGGTCATTAACGAGGACGCGACGCCGCCGCCCGTCCGCGAGCACGACCTGCGCTCGCTCGCCGGGGCCGGGCAGCAGGCGCGGGTCGAGGAGTTGATCCGCGAAGAGACGCGGCGGCCTTTCGACTTGGAGCGCGGCCACCCCTTACACCTCGCCCTCATCACCCTCGCGCCCGAGACCCGCTATCTGGTCGTCTGCCTCCCGTCGCTCCACTCCGACGTGCGGGGGCTGATGAACCTCGTGCGCGAGCTGGCGCGGGCCTCCGAGGCGTGCCTGCGCGGCGGTGAGTTGTCGGGCGAGCCGATGCAGTACGCGGACATCTCCGAGTGGCAGAACGAGCTGCTCGAAGCGGAGCAGTGGGAGGCCGGGCGCGAGTTCTGGCGGCAGCAGGATTTCTCCGGCGCGGGCGAGCTGCGACTCCCTTTCGAGAACCCCGAGGCGCGCGAGTTCGAGCCGGAAGTGTTGGCGACGACCCTCCCGCCCGAGCTGGCGGCGCGGGTCGAAAAGATTGCCCTTGAGTTCGGCACGACGGCGGAGGTGGTGCTGCTCGGGTGCTTCCACCTCCTGCTCCACCGCCTCACCTCCGCGCCGCAGACCGTCGCCGCGGTCTCAAGCGACGGCCGCCACTTCGACGAGCTGCGCGGCGCGCTCGGCCCGCTCGCCCGCTCGCTCCCGGTCGCGGCCCGCCACGCGGCGCGCACGAGTCTGGCCAGTCTCGTCGGCCCGCTGGGCGAGGCGTTGGGCGAGGCGCGGCGGCGGCAGGACTACTACGCGGCGGGGCCGTCGGCATCGCCCGGCTACGAGTTCGAGTTTGTAGACGGCGGGCTGTGGGGCGGCGAGGGCGGGGGCTTGGAGTGGCGTGTCGAGCGTGCGTGGGCGTGGGGCGAGCGGGCGCGGGTGCGGCTCGGCGTGGCCGAGGGCGTGGGCGGGTGGCCGGCGTGGTGGCAGTACGACGCCGGGGCGGTGGGCGAGGGCGCGGCGCGGCGGCTGGCCGGTCAGTACGCGCGGCTGGTCGAGGCGGCCACGGCCGACCCCGCGCGAGAAGTCGAAGAGTTCCTGTTGGTGGGCGAGGAAGAGGAGCGGCTGCTGCGTGAGTGGAACGAGACCGAGGCCGACTACCCGCGGCTGTGTGTCCACGAGTTGATCGAAGAACAGGTGAAGCGGACGCCCGATGCCGTCGCGGTCGAGTTCGAGGGCGAGCTGCTGACCTACGCCGAACTCGATGCGCGCGCCAATCAATTAGCAAGACACCTGCGCGGCTTGGGCGTGGGGCCGGACGAGTTGGTGGCCGTCATGCTGGAGCGCTCGGCGGGGTTGATAGTCTCGCTGCTGGCCGTCCTGAAAGCCGGGGGCGCGTACGTGCCCTTAGACCCGGAGTACCCGGCCGAGCGGCTCGCCTTCATGCTCGCGGACAGCGGGGCGCGCGTGCTCGTGACGGACTCCGGGCTGGCCCCGTCGCTGCCCGAGCACGGGGCGCGGGTCGTCGTGCTCGACAGGGAACAGGACGAGATCGCGCGCCACAGCGCCGACAACTTAATGGGCGGCGCGGCGGCCGACAACCTCGCCTACGTCATCTACACCTCCGGCTCGACGGGTCGGCCGAAGGGCGTGATGATTTCGCACGGGGCGATTGGCAACCGCCTCCTGTGGATGCAGGAGGTCTTCCCTCTGAGCGGGGGCGACAGGGTGCTGCAAAAGACCTCCACCAGTTTCGACGCCTCGGTCTGGGAGTTGTTCGTCCCGCTGCTGGCCGGCGCGCAGTTGGTCATGGCCAAGCCTTACGACCACCGCGACAGCGCCTACCTCGTCAGGGCGGTCGCCGAGCGCGGGGTGACCGTCCTGCAACTCGTCCCCTCCATGCTCGACCTCTTCCTCGAAGAGCCGGGCGTCGAGCGGTGCAGGGGGCTGCGGCGGATGTTCTGCGGGGGCGAGGCGTTCCCGCGCAAGCTCCGACAGCGCTTCTTCGACCTGTTCAATAACACCGAGCTGATTAACCTCTACGGCCCGACCGAGTCGTCAATCGACGCGACCTTCTGGCCGTGCCGGCGCGACGCGGGGGCGGGCCGCCACGGCCTCGTCCCCATCGGCCGCCCGCTCTCCAACATCAGGGTTCACCTGCTCGACCCGCGGCTCAGGCCCGTCCCCGTCGGCGTCGCGGGCGAGCTGCACATCGGCGGGGTCGGCCTCGCGCGCGGCTACCACCGGCGGCCCGGCCTCACCGCCGAGCGCTTCGTCCCCGACCCGTTCTCCGGGGAGGCGGGCGCGCGCCTCTACCGCACGGGCGACCTCGCGCGCCACCTCGAAGACGGAGTCGTCGAGTTCCTCGGCCGCGCCGACCAGCAGCAGGTCAAGATTCGCGGCTTCCGCATCGAGCTGGGCGAGATCGAAGCCGCCCTCAACGAGCACCCCGGCGTGCAGTCCGCGCTCGTCGCGGCCCGCGAGGACGACTCGGGCGGCAAGCGCCTCGTCGCCTACGTCGTCCCCCGCGGCAAGCCCCCGGCCGGCGGCGAAGAGCTCTACGAGCTGCCCGCCGGCCTTGAGGTCTACCACCTCAACAAGAACGAGACCGACCAAATCTACGAAGAGATTTTCGCCGACCAGTCCTACCTCCGCCACGGCGTGACGTTGCGCGAGGGCGACTGCGTCTTCGACGTGGGGGCCAACATCGGCCTCTTCACCCTCTGGGCCTCGCGCCAGTGCCCGACCGCGCGCGTCTACGCCTTCGAGCCGAACCCGGTCGCCTTCCGCGTCGCCCAGCAGAACGCGGCGCTCCACGGACTCGGCGCGCGCCTCTTCGACTACGGCTTGGCCGACGAGTCGAAGGAGGCGGCCTTCACCTTCTACCCTGACTGGTCGAGCATGTCCGGCTTCTACGCCGACGTGGAGGAAGACAGGGAAGTGACCCGCGTCTTCATGGGCAACCGCGACGCGCTGCTCGGCGAGTACGCCGACGAGCTTCTGCAAGGCCGCTTCCGGACGGAGACCTTCCCCTGCCGCCTGCGGCGGCTCTCCGACGTGATCGGCGAGCACCGGCTCGACTCCATCGACCTGCTCAAGATCGATGTCGAGAAGAGCGAGCTTGACGTGCTGCGCGGGGTCGACGAAGGCGACTGGCCGAAGATCAGGCAGATCGTCATGGAGGTGCACGACACGGGCGGGCGGCTCTCTCAGGTCAGGGCGCTGCTCGAAGGCCGCGGCTTCCGCGTCTCCGTCGAGCAGGACGCGCGCCTCACCAACACGAACCTCTTCAACCTCTACGCGGTTCACCCCGCGAGGGCCGAGCGGGCGGCCGCCGAGGCGGTCGCGCCCGCCGCCCCCGGCCGGCAAGCCCTCTCCGCCGCGGAGCTGCGCGCCCACCTCAGGTCGAAGCTGCCCGAGCACTTCGTCCCTTCGGCCTTCGTCCTCTTAGAGAGCTTCCCGCTGATGCCCAACGGGAAGGTGGACAGGCAGGCCCTGCCCGCGCCGGAGCCGGAGGAGGGCGAGCCGGCCGCCGGCTACGAGCCGCCGCGCACCCCCGTCGAAGAGATCATGTGCGGCATCTGGGCGGAGGTGCTGGGTGTGGAGCGCGTCGGCCGCTCCGACAACTTCTTCGAACTCGGCGGACACTCCCTGCTCGCCACCCGCGTCGCCTCGCGCGTCCGCCACGCCCTCTCGACCGAGCTGCCGCTGCGGAGGCTCTTCGAGTCGCCGACCGTGGCGGCGCTGGCCGAGGCCGTCGAGCGCGAGCTGCGGGCCGGGGCGCGGGCCGAGCTGCCGCCGGTCAGCCCCGTGCCGCGCGACGAGCCGCTGCCGCTCTCCTACGCGCAGCAGCGCCTCTGGTTCATCAACCAACTGGAGCCGGGCGGCGCGGCCTACAACATCCCCTCGGCGGTGCGCCTCTCAGGCGAGCTCAACGCGGCGGCGCTCGAAAGCGCGCTCACGGAAGCCGCGCGCCGCCACGAGACGTTGCGGACGACTTTCCCGTCGGTGGACGGCCGCCCCGCGCAGGTCATCAGCCCGCCCTCGCCCGTCGCGCTCGACACCGTTGACCTCGCGCACCTACCTGAAGCCGAGCGCGAAGCAGAGGCCCGCCGCCTCGCGGCCGAAGAAGCCCGCCGCCCCTTCGACCTCGCGGCCGGCCCTCTGTGGCGCGCGTCCCTCGTCAAGCTCGCGGGCGACGAGCACCTCCTTCTGCTGACGATGCACCACATCGTCTCCGACGGCTGGTCGGTCGGCCTGCTCACCGAAGAACTCTCCCGGCTCTACTCGTCCTTCTCCCGCGACGAGGAGCCGTCGCTGCCCGAGCTTGAGGTTCAATACGCCGACTACGCCGCGTGGCAGCGCCGCCACCTGACGGACGAACTCCTCGGCGAGCAGCTCGCCTACTGGCGCGAGCGGCTGTCGGGCGCGCCGCCAGTCCTCGAACTCCCGACCGACCGGCCGCGCCCCGCCCTCCAGAGCTACCGCGGGGCCCGCCTCTCCTTCGCGCTCAATGAGGAGATTAGCCGCCAACTGAACCGGCTTGCGCGGGCCGAGGGCGCCACCACCTTCATGCTCTTGCTGGCGGCCTTTCAGGCGTTGCTCTACCGCTACACGAACCAGACGGACATCCTCGTCGGGACGCCGGTGGCGGGGCGCACGCACGCCGAAACCGAGCGGCTTGTCGGCTGCTTCGTCAACACGCTGGTCTTGCGCGCGAGGGTCGAGGGCGGCGAGTCGTTCCGCGGGCTGTTAGCGAAGGTGCGCGAGACCTGCCTCGGCGCGTACGCGCATCAGGAAGTGCCGTTCGAGCGCGTGGTCGAGGAGCTGCAACCCGAGCGCAGCCTCGCGCACTCACCTCTGTTCCAAGTGATGTTCGCCTTCAACAACACGCCGCGCGCGTCGGCCCGCCTGCCGGGGCTGCGGCTGGAGGCCGTCGAGGCCGAGGAGGCCGCCGCCCAGTTCGACCTCAACCTCTCGCTAGGCGAAGCGGGTGGCCTGCTCGGCGGCTCCTTCGAGTACAACACCAAGCTCTTCGACGCGGCCACCATCGGGCGGATGGCCGGCCACTTCACGCGGCTCCTTGAGGCGGCCCTCGCCGACCCCTCGCGGCGAGTGGGCGAGCTTGAACTGCTCGGCGAGGAGGAGGAGCAACTGTTTGAGCGTTGGAACGAGACCGAGGCCGACTACCCGCGGCTGTGTGTCCACGAGCTGATCGAGCAGCAGGCGCGGAGGACGCCCGACGCCGTGGCCGTCGAGTTCGAGGGCGAGCGGCTGACTTACGCCGAACTCGACGCGAGGGCCAACCAACTAGCTCGCCATCTTCGCGGCTTGGGCGTCGGGCCGGAGTCGCTCGTCGCCGTCATGCTGGAGCGCTCGGCGGAGTTAATCGTTACTTTGCTGGCGGTCTGGAAGGCGGGCGGGGCTTACGTGCCCTTAGACCCGGAGTACCCGGCCGAGCGGCTCGCCTTCATGCTCGCGGACAGCGGGGCGCACGTGCTCGTGACAGACTCCGGGCTGGCCCCGTCGCTGCCCGAGCACGGGGCGCGGGTCGTCGCGCTCGACGCCGGGCGCGAGGAGGTCGAGCGGCAGAGCGCCGAGGGCGTCCCGAGCGGCGCGGGTGTGGATAATCTGGCCTACGTCATCTACACCTCCGGCTCGACCGGCAGGCCGAAGGGCGTGATGATTTCGCACCGCCCGCTCTCGAACCTCCTCGCCTGCTTCGCGGGGCTGCTCTCGCCCTCACCCGGCGAGCGCCTGCTCGCGCTGACCTCGACCTCCTTCGACATCCACGCCCTCGAACTCTTCCTCCCGCTCTCGACCGGGGCCGCGGTCGAGGTCGCGCCGCGTGGGCTGGCGGGAGACGCCGCCCGCCTCGCCGGCAGGCTCGCGGGGGCGGCGCTGGCGCAGGCGACGCCTGCGACGTGGCGGGCCGTGGCCGAGGCCGGGCGGGACAACCGCGTCGGCAGAGGGGGCGACGGCGTTGGCGGCGTCGGAGGAGAGGGCGTCGGTAATGGCGTGGTGCGGCGGCTGCTGTGCGGTGGTGAGGCGATGGGGGCGGGGCTCGCGCGCTGGCTGGGGTCGCTCGGTGGGGCGCGGGCGTGGAACGTCTACGGGCCGACGGAGACGACCGTGTGGTCGAGCGCGTGGGAGGTGGCCGGGGAGGCGCGGGGCGGGGTGGCCCCCATTGGGCGGGGCTTGTGGAACACGCGGCTGCACGTGCTCGACGCAGGGATGCGGCCCGTGCCCATCGGCGTGGCCGGGGAACTCTACATCGGCGGGGCGGGAGTCGGGCGCGGCTACCACGGGCGGCCCGCGCTGACGGCCGAGCGGTTCGTGCCTGACCCGTTCTCCGGCGAGCCGGGCGCGAGGCTCTACCGGACTGGGGACGTGGCGCGGTGGGCGGCCGAGGGCGTCGTCGAGTACCTCGGCCGGAGGGACGGGCAGGTCAAGGTGCGGGGCTTCAGGGTCGAAGTGGGCGAGGTCGAGGC
>DATMVI010000737.1:0-19312 GCA_035563275.1 Pyrinomonadaceae bacterium | reverse complement strand
CGACCTGACGGCGTTCGCCGAGGGCGTGCGGCGCGAGGCCGGCCTCGCCGACTACGCCGTCCGCCCCGCGGGCGCGCGCGAAGAGTATTTCCCTATCGTCTACCTTGAGCCGCTCGACGGGCGCAACCGCGGGGCGCTCGGCTTCGACATGTTCTCCGAGCCGGTCAGGCGCGCGGCGATGGAGCGCGCGCGCGACACGGGCGCGCCGGCCGCCTCGGGCCGCGTCACGCTCGTGCAGGAGGAGACGGAGCGCGAGAAGCAGTCGGGCTTCCTCATCTACGTGCCGGTCTACCGCGGCGGGGCGGTGCCGCCGACGGTCGAGGAGAGGCGGGCCGCGCTCGTCGGCTTCGTCTACAGCCCCTTCCGCGCCGGCGACCTGCTGCGCGGCATCTTCGGGCAGGAGCCGAACCCGGTCGCCGACTTCAGCGTCTACGACGGCGCGGCGGCCGACCCCGCCGGCCTCCTGCACGGCCCGGCCGGCGGCGAGGGGCGCGAGCCGCGCTTCACCTCGACGCGCACCTTCGACGTGGAGGGCCGCCCGTGGACGCTCGCCTTCTTCACGCGCCCCGAGATCGAGCTGGCCTCGGGCGGCTGGGTCGTCTCGCTCGTCCTCGCGGGCGGCGCGCTCTTCGGCGTCGTCCTCTTCTTCATCGCGCGCGCGCAGGGGCGGGCGCGGCGCGAGGCCGAGCGCGCCGCGGCCGAGTCGCGCGCCTCCGAAGCGCGCTTCCGCACGCTCGTCGAGCAGTCGCCCGTCAGCACGCAAATCTTCTCGCCCGACGGCCGCACCGTCCGCGTCAACCGCGCGTGGGAGGAGCTGTGGGGCGTGACGCTCGAAGCGCTCGGCGGCTACAACATCCTCGAAGACCCGCAGCTCGAAGAGAAGGGCATCGCGCCTTACATCCGCCGCGGCTTCGCGGGCGAGGCCCTCGCCATCCCGGCCATCCTCTACGACCCGGAGCAGACCATCCCCGGCAAGACCACGCACCCCGACCCGCGCCGCTGGGTGAGCGCCGTCATCTACCCCGTCAGGGACGAGCGCGGGCGCGTGCGCGAAGTCGTCCTGATGCACGAGGACATCACCGAGCAGCGGCGGGCCGAGGAGCGTCTGCGCGAATCGCACGCCGAGGTCAAAGACATTCTGGAGAGCATCAGCGACGCCTTCTACGCCGTCGACGCCGAGTGGCGCTTCACCTACGTCAACCGGCGGGCCGAGGAGTTGTGGGGGCGGCGGCGCGAAGACCTCGTCGGCCGGAGCCTGTGGGACGAGTTCCCCGAGGCCGTCGGCTCGCGGGTGCACGAAGAACTGCTGCGCGCCGCGGCCGGGCGCCGCCCGGTCAACTTCGAGACCCTCTCGCCCATCCTCGACCGCTGGCTCGAAGTCAGCGCCTACCCGACGGGCCGCGGCCTCTCCGTCTACTTCCGCGACATCACGGCGCGCAAGCGGGCCGAGGAGGAGCGCGAGCAACTGCTGGGGCGCGAGCGCGAGGCCCGCGAGCGCGCCGAAGGGGCCGAGGGGCGCGCCGCCTTCCTCGCCAGCGCCAGCGCCGCGCTCGACTCGTCGCTCGAATACGAGACGACGCTGGAGACGGTCGCGCACCTCGCCGTCCCGGCCCTCGCCGACTACTGCTTCTTCGACCTCGTCGCCCCCGGCGGCAGGATTCAGCGCGTCGCGTGGAAGCACAAAGACCCGGAGACGAACGAGGAGTTCGACGGGGTCTGGCGCTCCGCGCCGCCGCGCGACTTGGGAGACGACGCGGTGGCGCGGGCGCTCCGCACGGGCAGGACCGAGTTCGTCCCCGAGGTCACGGAGGAGTGGCTGCGCGCGGCCGCCGGCGGCCCCGACCACTTCGAGTTCATGCGCCGCCTCCGCGCCCACTCGCTTTTGACGGTGGTGCTCGCGGCGCGCGAGCAGACCATCGGCGCGCTCACCTTCTGCCTCGTCGAGCCCGCGCGCAAGTTCACCCCGGCCGACGTGGCGACGGCCGAAGACCTCGCGCGCCGCGCCGCGCTCGCCGTCTCGAACGCGCGCCTCTACCGCGAGGCGCAGGAGGCCAACCGGCTCAAGGACGAGTTCCTCGCCACACTCTCGCACGAGCTGCGGACGCCGCTGACCTCCGTCCTCGGCTGGGCGAAGCTGCTCCGCACCGAGAGCTTCGACCCGAAGGTGACGGCGCGCGCGCTCGAAGCCATCGAGCGCAACGCGGCGGCGCAGACGCGGCTCATCAACGACCTGCTCGACGTGTCGCGCATTGTCACGGGGAAGCTGCGCCTGAACGTCGCGCCGGTCGAGCTGGCCCCGGTCGTCGAGGCGGCCGTCGAGAGCCTGCGGCCCGCGGCCGAGGCGCGCGGCGTCCTCCTGCGGCTCGCGCTCGAAGGGCAGCCCGGCCCGGTCGCGGGCGACGCCGACCGCTTGCAGCAGGTGGTCTGGAACCTGCTCTCGAACGCCATCAAGTTCACGCCGCACGGCCGGAGCGTCGAGGTGCGGCTCGCCGGCCGCGACGGCCACGCCGAACTCGCCGTGGCCGACGAGGGGGCCGGCATCGCGCCCGAGTTCCTGCCCCACGTCTTCGAGCGCTTCCGGCAGGCCGACGGGGCCATCACGCGCGAGCACGGCGGACTCGGACTGGGGTTAGCCATCGTCCGCCACTTAGTCGAGCTGCACGGCGGCCGCGTCCGCGCCGAGTCCGAAGGCCACGGCCGCGGCGCGACCTTCACCGTCACCCTGCCCCTGCTGCGGAATAAATAAGTTCCGGGTTTAAAGTTTCGAGTTCAGACGACGATGGAACCCGCGACTTTAAACTCGGAACCGTCTCTCGCCCGCGACCCGCAACCGCTCCGCCGGGTTGCGCCGGACAACCTTTTCGTTGGATAACAATACCAACCCCTGAATCCCCGCACCCGACAGGCGCGCCGCCTCTCCCTTCCGCGGCCGCGAAGTTTACGTTTAGGGAGGGACAGTTCGACTCATGTTTTCACGACGGACTCTTATCGCCGCCGCCGTCCTCGGCTCGCTCTTCGCGGCCGGGGGCGCGCGCGCGCAGCAGCAGAACTTCATCCGCTACGACCGCTTCGAGTCGGAGCGCTCCGACCGCCTGACCGGCGGCCGCATCGAGCGGGCCGAGTTCGAGCCGAACCAGCCCGACATCCGCCTCACCTTGAACGTCCCTTCGTTCCGCCTGACGCTGTGGCAGAACGGCAGGGAGGTGAAGACCTACCCGGTCGGCGTCGGCATGAAGGACTACCCGATCTACATCGGCGAGCGCGAGGCGGGCGAGGTCATCTGGAACCCGGCGTGGATTCCGCCTTCGAGCGACTGGGTGCGCGGCCGCAAGGGCGTCAAGCCCGGCGAGGTCATCAAGGCCAGCGACCCGCGCAACCCGCTCGGCAAGGTCAAAATCCCGCTCGGCGACGCCTACCTCATCCATCAGGCGGCCGCCGCCACAGACCTCGGCAACCTCGTCTCGCACGGCTGCGTGAGGATGCTGCGCTCAGACCTCTACGACCTCGCCGAGAAGCTCAACGCCGCGCACGGCTACCCGGTCTCGGCGCGGCAGATCGCCGCCGCCAAGCGTTCGAGGCGCACGCTCGTCGCCGACCTCGAAACCAGCGTGCCCGTTGACATCAACTACGACACGCTCGTCGTCGAGGGCGGCGTGCTCCACATCTACCCGGACGTGTACGACCGGCGCACCAACACGGTCGGGCGCCTGCGCGAAGAGCTGCGCTCGGCCGGCGTCGCGGCCGACGACCTCGACGACGACACGCTCAAGCGGATGCTCGACCGCGTCACGCGCCGCACGCAGTTCGTCGTCAGCGTCCGCAGCATCGAGGAGGGGCGCGCCCTCGCCGACGGCCGCGCGCTCCCCCTCCTCGGCCGCCCCGACGCCGCCCGCCCCAACGCGCGGCGCAGGAGGGTCAGGCGGTAGGGATTCGTCGTCGGTCGGCGGAAAACTTTCGGCGGGCGTTCGGCTCCGTGCCTCAACGCCCGCCGAAATTGTTTCACCCCGCCGGCTACCGACCGCCGGCTACTGCCTGCCCAGATAATGCTGCCACAGCATGCGGGCGGCGACGGCGCGGAAGGGCCGCCAGCCTTCGGCGAGCCGGTCGAGTTGCGGGTGGGTGGGGCGCGACGGGAGGCGCTTGACCTCGTGGGCGGCGACGGCGAGGGCGAGGTCGCCGCTCGGCCACACGTCCGCGCGCCGCAGCGCCATCAGCAGGTAGATGTCCGCCGTCCACGGGCCGACGCCCCTGACCTTCAACAACTCGGAGCGCGCCTCGGCGTCGCCCGCGCGCCCGAGCGCTTCGAGGTCGAGACTGCCTTCGCCGATGAGGCCGGCGAGGTGGCGGCAGTAAGCGGCCTTCTGGCGGCTGAAGCCGGCGGCGCGCAGCGTCGCGTCGTCGAGGGCGAGGAGGCTTTGCGGGGTGAGCGGCGAGGCCGCCGCGAGCAGGCGCGCGAAGGTCGCCCGCGCCGAGGCGAGCGACACCTGCTGTTCGAGGATGATGAGGACGAGCGTGGCGAAGCCGGGCTCGCGCGCCCACAACGGCGGCGGCCCGTGGCGTTCGAGCACGCGCGCGAGGTCGCCGTCTCGCTCCGCCAGAGCGCGGGCCGCGCGGCGCAGCCCCGCCTCGGTCAGAGCCTTCGGCGCTTTCGGCGCCGGCGCGGGTTCACGCTCCGTCACTTCGATCCTTCCCCGTGGGCTTCGGCCACAGCCCGCGCCAGAGCAGAAGGGCCGCGAGCGGCGGCGCGAAGAGCGCGAACTCGACGGCGATGAACTTCAGGACGGCCGCGGCCGGCAGCCTCGAAGGGATTTCCGAGAGGCCGAGCCAGCCCGGCACGAACCGCTCGCCGGTGAAGGGCCACAGCAGCTCGACGCCGCCGCCCTCCTTCGTCGTCGCCCAGTCGAGCAGCCCGTGCGACGCGAAGGCCAGCCCGTAGACGGCGGCCTTCACGCGCCGCCCGCGCGGGAGGCAGAGGGCGAGCGCCGCCGACAGCAGGAGCGCGAAGCAGAGCGAGTGTGTGAAGCCGCGGTGCCAGCCTTTCGAGGGGAGGGTGAAGACGAGCAGGAAATCGAAGTCGGGCGCGTTGGCGAGCGCCGCCCCGGCGAGCAGGCAGGCGAAGAGGCGGCCCGACGTCGCCATGAACTTTCGGGGTTGCAGGGCCGCGACCACGCACGCGCCCAACAGTCCGTGCGCTACCGGCAGGGGCATAAGAAACGGCGGTCGGGTGTCAGGCGTCTTTATTTGAGCGCGAGGCCGCGGCCGATGTTTTCGGCGAGGGCGCGGGCCTCGGGGAGCAGTTCGAGGGCGCGCAGCAGTTGCGGGTCGCTCTCCAAAAGGAAGCGGCCCGAGGCGTCGCCGCCGTAGGCCGCCGTCACGATGTCGTCGCGCAGCCGCAGCCGGACGTAGTCCGCCTCGGCTTCGAGCTGCGACGGCGTCAGCCCGCTCTCGGGGTCGCGGCGGGCGAAGTCGCGGAAGGCTTCGACGAGGCGGTCGTTGACGGGCAGGTCGGTCGGGCGCGGGTAGCGCGCGAACTGCGGCCCCTCGGTCAGCCGGTAGCCCTCCAGCCCCGCGACCTGCCCGGCGACGAGGCGGCGCACGAAGTGGAAAGACTCCTCGGCGATGCGCGCGCGCACGGGCGTGGCCACTTCGAGCGGCTTCACCTCGTAGTCGGGCGTGATGCCTGCGCCGCCGTAGAAGACGCGGCCGGCGGCCGTGCGGATGGCCGGCCCCGTCGGCGCCGGCGTGGGCGAAGGCGTCGGCGAGGGCGCGGCCTCGTTCGGCGGCTGGACGTTGGTCGGGCGGCTGGGCGGGCGCGCGTCGGCCGCCGGGTCGTGGCGCACGTAGTAATCGTAGAGCGAGCCGCCGGAGTAGTCGCGCTGGATGAGGCGACCGTAAGGCGTGTAATACTTGGCGGTCGTCAGCGTCAGGCCCGCGCCGTAAGGCAGTTGGAAGACGCGCTGGACGAGCCCCTTGCCGAACGAGGTCTCGCCGACGATGAGGCCGCGGCCGTGATCCTGCACGGCCCCGGCGACGATCTCGGAGGCCGAGGCCGAGTTGCGGTTGATGAGGATGACGAGCGGGTGGTCAACCGGCTCGATGGAGGTGTTCTTGTACTCGCGCACCTCGGACTCGTCGCGCCCGCGCACCGAGACGATGGTCTTCCCCTTCGAGACGAAGCGGCCCGCGACCTCGATGGACTGACCCAGCAGCCCGCCCGGGTTGTTCCGGAGGTCGAGGACGACCTGCCGCATCCCCTCGCCGCGGAGGCGTTCGAGCGTCTGCGCCAGCTCCTCGCCGCTCGTCTGCGTGAAGCCGCCCGTGAGGCCGACGTAGCCGACGCCGGGCCGCGCCATGAAGGCGTTGCGGATCGAGGGCTGCGGCACGGAGGCGCGGACGATGGTGAAGAAGAGCGGCGCCTCCGAGCCGGCGCGCTCGACCTTGATCGTGACGCGCTCGCCCTCGGGGCCGCGCACCTCTTTCGAGACCTGCGGCGTCGTCCACTCGCGCGCGTCCTTGCCGTCCACCTCGACGATGCGGTCGCCGAAGCGCAGGCCGGCGCGCGCGGCCGGCGTGTTCGGCAGAGGGGTCTGGACGTAGACGCCGTCGCGGTGGCGCAGGATGGAGACGCCGATGCCGGTGAAGCGCGACTCCTGATCTTGGAGGAGCCGCTGGTACTGCTCCTTCGTGAAGAAGTTCGAGTGCGGGTCGAGCGACCAGAGCATGCCCTGTATGGCCGCCTCGCTCGCCTTCTCGTACTGGGGCGGATCGACGTAGTTCTCGGCGACCACCCTGAGCGCCTCCTGAAAGGCCGCCTCGACGGCGTGCCCGTCGCCGCTCCTCACGCCGAAGGCGCGCCGCCCCGCGATGCCGCCCACCAAAGTGGCGGCCAGCAGGACGGCCACGGCCGCCGCGCGCCAGAAAGTCTTGCTGCTCATACCGCTCCTCGAAGACCCTTGTGACAAAACGGAGACGCGACGATTTTACCACCCCGGAAAGGATTAACCACAGAGGCGCGGGGCTCGTTTTAAACGCGCCGCCGCGGTTAATTTCGGGCGCTTCGCCGCTTGTGCTATATTCTTGCGCCCGGTTTCGCCGCCCGCGGCGGCCGCAGATTTCACACGCGGAAGTTTCCTACAGATGTCCTTCTCCCTCTCCGTCATCATCCCCGCCTACGACGAGGCGGCGCGCATCGGCCGCTCGCTCGAAAAGGTTTTCGACTACCTCGAAGCCCAGCGCGGCCGCTCCGAGCTGATCGTCGTCGACGACGGCTCGCGCGACGAGACGGCCCGCGTCTCCGAAGAGATCTTCGCCACGCGCCGCAGCGACCGCGTCGAGTCGGGCGTCATCCGCGTCCGCCCGAACCGCGGCAAGGGCCACGCCGTGCGCGCCGGCCTGCTCGCCGCCCGCGCCCCCGTCGCGCTCTTCTCCGACGCAGACCTCTCGTCGCCCATCACCGAGGCCCCCAAGATCGTCGAGCCGATCCGCGCCGGCCAGTACGACGTGGCCTTCGGCTCGCGCGCCCTCAACCGCAAGCTCATCGGCGTGCGCCAGCCGTGGGTGCGCGAGCAGAGCGGCCGCGCCTTCAACCTGATGGTGCGCCTCCTCACCGGCCTGCCCTTCTGGGATACGCAGTGCGGCTTCAAGGCGTTCCGCATGGACGTTTGCCGCCCCGTCGTCGAGGGCGCCCTGATCGACCGCTTCGGCTTCGACGTGGAGCTGCTCTACGTCGCGCACCGCGCCGGCCTGCGGATGCTCGAACGCCCCGTGCGCTGGGACGACGTGGAGGGCAGCAAGGTCGGCTTCAAGACCGGCCTCGACGGCTTCCGCGAGCTGCGCCAGATTCGCCGCCACGCGCGGCAGGGGCTTTACGACGAAGCCGTCCGCGGGGCGCGCGAGACCTCCGCCCGCGTCCGTGGCCGAAGGCCCCTCCCGCCCGGCGAGGCCGAACTCGAAAGCGACGTTTCGCCCGAACTCGCCGGCCAGCGGATTTAACGCGCGCCCGGCGCAGACCTCCCGGCCCGCGGAAACTTTCTTCCGGCGCGGGCGAACGTTCTTCCGGCGAGAGGGAAGGAAGTTCCCGCGCGGGGGAAGACTGTTCCCCCGCGCGGGAACTTTGCGCCGCCGGCCGCGCAAATCCTTCCCCCGTGTGAGAACTTTCTTCCCCCGCGCGGGAGGCGCGCTCCGCCCGAGTGGTACGCTCCGGCCGCGCGAAAATGGCACTTGAGCGCCGCAGGTTTTCGCCTAACCTCCTTCCGCATGACCGCGCGACTCAACATCAACATCGACCACGTGGCGACCGTCCGTCAGGCGCGGCGCGCGCCGGAGCCGAGCGTCGCGGCGGCCGCCGCGCTGTGCGAGGAGGCCGGGGCCGACGGCATCACCGTCCACCTGCGCGGCGACCGCCGCCACATTCAGGACGAAGACCTCTTCACGCTGCGCCGCGTCGTCACCACTTACCTCAACGTCGAGCTGGCCGCCACCGACGAGATGGTCCAAATCGCGCTCGACTCGCGCCCCGACGCCGTCACGCTCGTCGCCGAGCGGCCCGAGGAGATCACGACCGAGGGCGGTCTGGACGCGGCCGAGAACTTCGACGCGACGCGCCGCGCCGTCGAGGCCCTGCGCGAAGGCGGCCTCTTCGTCAGCCTCTTCATCGACCCCGACGCGCGGCAGGTCGAGGCCGCCCACAACGCGGGCGCGCGGCAGGTCGAGCTCTGCACGTCCGCCTACGCCGAGGCCACTCTGGGCGCGCGCGCCGTCCACGCCGAGGGGCGCGCCCGCGCCGCCGCCGAGCTGCACCGCCTGCGCGAAGCCGCCGCGCTCGCCGCCCAGTACGGCCTGCACGTCGCCGCCGGCCACGGCCTCACCTACCGCAACGTCGGGGCCGTCGCCGCCGTCCCCGAGATCACCGAATTCAACATCGGCCACAACGTCGTCGCCCGCGCCGTCCTCACCGGCCTCCGCGAAGCCGTCCGCGAGCTGCGCGCCCGCATCCTTGAGGCGCAGGGCTGAGCGGCGCGCCGCCCTCACGCTTTTCCGCTTCGCGCCGCGAAGCTGTTAAGATGTCCGTCGTCTCCTCCTGAATTTCATTCAACGCCGAACCCTAACGATGAGAGACCTCAAGACCTCTTCGCGCCCCCGCGCCGCCGCGCGGCTCGTCTTCATGGCCGCCGCCCTCCTCGCCCCCGCGCTCGCCCCGGCGCAGTCGCCGCCGGCGCAGGCGATGCGGCTCGCGAAGATCGAGTTCGAGGGGCTGGAGCGCGTCACGCGCGACGACGCGCTCGCCCGCAGCGGGCTTCAGGCCGGGCAGACCGCGACCCTCGAACAGATCGAGGAGTCCGCCCAGCGCCTCACCAACTCGGGCCTCTTCCGCAACCTCGGCTACACCATCAAGGGCACGACCGACGCGGCCGTCCTCACCTTCAAGGTCGAGGAGATGCGCGGGGGCGTGCGCGTCGTCTTCGACAACTTCGTCTGGTTCACGGACGAAGAGCTGGGCGCGGCCGTGCGCCGCCGCGTGCCCACCTTCGACGGCACCGCGCCCGAGTCGGGCGGCGCCACCGAAGAGATCACGAAGGCTTTGCAGGAGCTGCTGCGCGAGCGCAAGGTCGAGGGCACGGTCGAGTACATGCCCTCGTCCGACCCGGCGGGCCGCCACCCCGAGCACGTCTTCACCGTCAAGGGCGCGGCCCTGCGCGTCTGCTCGCTCAGCTTCCCCGGCGCGCGCGCGCTGACCGAGGAGGAGCTGGTGCGGAAATCCACGCCGGTCTTCGACAACGAATACTCGCGCATCTTCGTCGTGGGCTTCCTCGAATCGACGCTCCTGCCGCTCTACCACGAGCGCGGGATGCTGCGCGCCTCGTTCGCGCCGCCGCGCGTGACGCGGGCCGCGCCGACGGAAGATTGCGCGCAGGGTCTGGCCGTCTCGACCACGGTGGACGAAGGCTCGATTTACGTCTGGGGCGGGGCCGAGTGGGCGGGCCAGCAGGCCATGACGCCGCAGGAACTCGACCTCGCGCTCGGCATCAGGCTGCGCGACGTGGCCGGCACGTCCCGGCTCGAAAAGGGTCTGGCGGCGGTGCGGAAGGCTTACGGCCGCAAGGGCTACTTGGCGGCGCGGCTCACCACCGCGCCCGAGTTCGACGACGCCAGCCGCCGCGTCCGCTACCGCATCAACGTCGAGGAGGGGCCGCAGTACCGCATGGGCACGCTCACGCTCGACGGCCTCGACGAGCGCGACACCAACAACCTCAAGGTGCGCTGGCGCATCCTCCCCGGCGAGCCCTACGACGAAGGCTACCCGGAGGAGTTCGTCAGGAAGAACGTGCAGGAGTTCGCCAAAGACATCCTCCGCGAAGGCCGCAAGCCCACCTTCGCCAAAGTCGCCCCGTCCGTCAGAGTCGACCACGACAAGCGGACGGCCGATGTCACCCTCGAATTCAAATGAAGAGGGTGACGGGCGTCAGGCGTCGGGGAAGCAAAGCTGTCTTCCCCGACGCCTAACGCCCGTCACCCTTTATGCACCGAGGCGGGCCGCGGGGGAGGCTCCCGATCCTCCCCCGCGCGCCCGCCCGGCGCTTTTCGGCCCCGTGTCACGCAGCAGGGCCGAAATCTGAAAAGCAGCAGACAGTAGCCAGTAGAAATACCTCCCTTAGCGAATCGTCCGAGTGTCAGCGTCAGCCGTCGTAGCGCGGAGCCTACCGACTACTGGCTACTCTTCTTCGGCGCCGCGAAGCCCATGTGCTTGTAGGCCGCGGGCGTGCAGACGCGGCCGCGCGGGGTGCGGTTGAGGAAGCCGATCTGGATGAGGTACGGCTCGATGATCTCCTCGATTGACTCGCGCTCCTCGCTGATCGAGGCCGAGATGGTGCCGACGCCGACGGGGCCGCCGTCGAACTTCTCGATGATCGTCGTCAGGAGCTTGCGGTCGATCTCGTCGAGGCCGAAGCGGTCAACCTCCATCTCGTCGAGCGCGCGGCGCGCGACCTCGCGGCTGATGCGGCCGTCGTACTCGATCTCGGCGTAGTCGCGCACGCGGCGGAGCAGGCGGTTGGCGATGCGCGGGGTGCCGCGCGCGCGCCGCGCGACCTCGCGCGCCCCGCCCTGCGTGATCTCCGTGCCGAGGATGCCGGCCGAGCGGCGGACGATCAGCTCCAACTCGTCGTGCGTGTAAAAGTTCAGGTGGAAGACGATGCCGAAGCGGCCGCGCAAGGGCGCGGTGATGAGCCCGGCGCGCGTCGTCGCCCCGACCAGTGTGAACTTCGGCAGGTCGAGCTTGATGGAGCGGGCGGCCGTGCCCTGCCCGATCATGATGTCGAGCTGGTAGTCCTCCATCGCCGGGTACAAGACCTCTTCGATGGCCGGGTTGAGGCGGTGAATCTCGTCGATGAAGAGCACGTCGCCTTCCTGAAGGTTCGTCAGGATGGCGGCGAGGTCGCCGGGCTTCTCGATGACGGGGCCGGCCGTCGAGCACAGCTCGGCCCCCATCTCGTTGGCGACGATGTTGGCGAGGGTGGTCTTGCCGAGGCCGGGCGGGCCCGTGAGCAGCACGTGGTCGAGCGCCTCGCGGCGCTGGCGCGCGGCGCGGATGAAGACGCCGAGGTTCTCCGTCGCCTTCTTCTGGCCGACGTACTCGCCCAGCCGCGACGGCCGCAGAGACAACTCGAACTGCTTCTCGTCGTCCGCCGCGCCCCTCTCGCGCACGCTGACAGGCTCAACGTCCATAAGAAGAGAGTGCAGAAGTCGGAGCGCAGAATGCAGAATCAGAAACGGCTGTCTTTACATTCTGCATTCGGCGCTCTGCATTCATCCTTTCGAGAGGTGGCGCAGGCTGCGGCGCAGGAGCAGCTCGACCGAGAGGTCGCCGCCCTCCGTGATGGCCTGCGTGACGGCCTTCTCGGCGGCCGCCTTCTGGTAGCCGAGGTTGACGAGGGCCGAGAGCGCGTCCTCGCGCAAGGCGTCCTCGGTGAGCGGCGCGCCCGCGCCGGCGCCGGCCGCCAGCTCCTCTTCGAGCGCCGGGCTGGAGAGCGCGGCCATCTTGTCGCGCAGCTCGATGACGAGCCGCTCGGCCGTCTTCTTGCCGACGCCGGGGATCGAGGTCAGGCGGGCGAGGTTGTTGGTGCGGATGGCGGCCACGATCTCGTCGGCGCTCATCCCCGAGAGCATGGCGACGCCCGACTTCGGGCCGATGCCGCTGACCGAGATGAGCAGGCGGAACAGCTCGCGCTCGCGCTCGGTGCGGAAGCCGAAGAGTTGCAGCGCGTCCTCGCGGACGTGCGTGTGGATGCGGAGGCGGACGGGCGTGTTCGGCTCGCCGAGGTCGTAGAAGGTCGTGACCGGGATCGTCACCTCGTAGCCGACGCCGCCCACGTCGAGGATGACACTGGTCGCGTGCTTGGCGAGAAGGGTGCCTGACAGGTGCGCTATCATCTCAGAGAATTTTCACCGACGAGAGAAGAGATTTCGGGAGCGCCTCACGTTTCGCAAAGATTTTAGATGATGCGCCGGGCATCGGCAACGCGGGATCCAAATAGTTTCGAGTCCGGAGCGCAAGCGCGGCCGCGCTCCCAGTCGTCCCGGACTCGAAACTATTTCGTCAGCGCCTGCGGCGCGGAGTCTTGCGGCGGTAGACGCCGTCGAAGGTGACGTTGACGCCGCCGCACTGGCCGTTGTCGTTAACGACGAGGTAGGGGCCGACGAGGCGGAGCGTGACGCGGCAGGTGTCCTCTTCGAGCGTGAGGGCGTTGCCTTCGGGCGCGACGCGGCCGGCGATCTCGCCGACGTGGACGTTGTCGCCGAGGCCGTGCCAGTACGCCTGCCCCTCGACGCCCAGCGTGCCGGCTTCGGCGCGCACCTTCAGGAAGTTCTCGTAGAACTCCCACTCGCCGGCCCAGAGCGCGAGCGGCGGGCGCGCGTCGGTCTCGCGGATGTCGAGCCGGTCGGCCGCGAGCCAGCCGACCTTCCCCGGGCCGCTCCGCGGCTGATACCAACTGCACGCCCACCCGCCGTACGTGCGCGAGACGATGACCTCGTCGCCGGGGACGAGGTACACCTTGTCGCGGCACTTCGCGCGGGGCTGCGGGCAGTCGTCGGGCGCGTCCTTGTGGAAGTAGGCGCGCTCGCCGCGCGCGCCCGCGACGCGCGCCACGCGGAAGTTGTCGGAGTCGTCGGGGAACACGCCGTTGCGGCACCAGTTGGGCGGGTTGCCCTCGCCCTGCGCCGCGGCGTGCGCGGCGGCCGACAGCACGAGCGGCAAAAGAATCGCCAGCCTGCGCGCCGCGGCGCGCGCCTTCGTCGTCATTAATTTCGTCGTCATCAATCCCGTCATTGGTTTCGAGTCGGTCCTCACGCAAGAGCATTCTATCTCAAGTCGGAGCGGTTGAATTAACCGCGGCGAGGCGCGGGGCGCGGCCGGGGTTTCAGGTTCGCGGTTTTAGATTTAGTCGTCGGCCGTCGGTCGTCAGTTTTTGCTCCCTGCCGACGACCGACGACTGCCGATCGCGAATCAAAAATCTAAAATCAAAACCCCCTCCGGCGCGGGGTCTTTCCGCCGCGGCCCCGTCCGCGTTATACTGGCGTCGCTCTCTCCGCAGAGAAGAGAAGATGAAATCCGAGAAAATCTCCGAGCTGACGACGAACCGTCTGAGCGTCTACCTGCGCTGCCTGAACCTGCTGGCCGCCGCCGGCATCAAGACCATCTCGTCGCAGGCGCTCGCCGACCAGTTCAACATGAACTCGGCGCAGATCCGCAAAGACCTCGCCTACTTCGGCGAGTTCGGCACGCGCGGCGTCGGCTACTCGGTCGAGGAGCTGCGCCGGCACCTGACGCAAATCCTCGGGCTGGATAAACCGCACCGCGTCGGCATCATCGGCGCGGGCAACCTCGGCACGGCGCTCGCCAACTACAACGGCTTCCGCGAGTCGAACTTCGAGGTGGTCGCCCTCTTCGACAACGACCGCGAGAAGATCGGGCGCAAGGTCGGGCGCGCGGCCGTCCCCGTCCACGACGCGCGGAAGCTGGCGCGCGTGGTGCGCGAGGCGGCCGTGGACGTGGCCGTCATCGCCGTGCCGGCGCGCGTCGCCCAGAGGGTCTTGAATCAGGTGATGTCGGCCGGCATCAAGGCGGTGCTGAACTTCGCGCCGGTGCGTTTGCACGCGCGGCTCGGCGTCAAGGTGAAGACGGTCGACTTGACGATCTCGCTGGAATCGCTATCGTATTTTCTCGCGCGCCCCCAGATCACCTGCGTCACCAACCCGCGCAGCCTCCTGCCCTACGAGGAGATCGCGCAGCGCGACGAGCAGGAGTTGCAGAGTTAATCTTCAAGGAGTCGGGCCATGAGAGAGTTGCTGCTCAAGAGGGCTTTGCCGTTCGCGTTGACCTTCGCCGTCGGCGCCGCCGCGGGCGGCTTCTTCCAGCTCTTCGGCGCGCGCGAGGGCGGGCACTGGGGGCGCTGGAATTACCACCGCAACTACGAGGGCCGGCGCGGCTGCGGCAAGAAGTTCCGCCGCCACTACTTCGCCCCCGAGGCGAAGCCGCCCGTCATCCTCTTCAAGCCCGACGCGCAGGTTCCCCGGTCGGCCGCCGGCGGCGCGGCGCTCCCGGAGCGCGTGCGCGTGCGCGTCAGGTTCGGCGAGGACGGCAAGGTGCAGGAGGTGAACCCTTACGTCGAGGGCGAGTTCGTGTCGGCCGGGTTCTACGAGGCGGCCACGCGCGCCGCGCGCCACATCCAGTTCATCCCGGCGCTCGCCGACGGGGTGCCGACGGCCACCACGGAGGTGGTCGAAATCCGCGTGACGCGGGAGTGAGCGCGCGGCCGCCGAAAGTTTGATGGACGAGCAGACAGCCCGGCGCGAGATCGTGCGTGTCGGCCGGTTGATGTACGAGCGCGGCTACGTCGTCTCCTCCGACGGCAACATCAGCGTGCGCCTCGACGGCGGCCGCGTCGTGGCGACGCCGACTCAGGTTTGCAAGGGGCGCATGACGGAGGAGATGCTGGCCGTCACCGACCTCGAAGGCAAGGCTCTGAACGACCGGCGCGCCTCGTCGGAACTGGCCATGCACCTGCTCGTCTACCGCGAGCACGAGGACGTGCGGGCGGTCTGCCACGCGCACCCGCCGCACGGCTCGGCCTTCGCAGTCGCCGGCCTCGCCATCGACAAGCCGATTCTGTCGGAGGTGATCCTGACGCTCGGCTGCGTCCCGCTCGCCGAGTACGGCACGCCCTCGACCGACGAGCTGACGGAGAAGATGCGCCCGCTCGTCAGGAACCACCACGCGCTTTTGATGGCGAACCACGGCGCGGTGGCCTACGGCGCGGACTTGTGGCAGGCTTTCGACCGGCTCGAAACTTTGGAGCACACGGCCAAGATCGCCATCCTCGCGCGCATCCTCGGCGGCGCGCGCGACCTCCCGCCCGACTCGATCGAGAAGCTCATCGACATCCGCGAGCGGGCCGGGTATCTGGACGAGCGCGGGCGCTGCCAGTCGTGCGGCTACCTGCACGAGACGCGAGTCGTTTGCGCGACGGGCGAGAGAGACGGCGCGCCGGCCAAGAGTCCCGCCGCGCCCGCCGGCGCGAACGGCGCGGGCAAGATCAACCTGACGCGCGAGGAGTTGATCGAGCTGCTGAGTCAGGCGGCGGGCCTGCGGGCCGGCGGCTGACGGAAACGTTTTCGAAGGTTTACGATTCACGCGGAGAAGAGGAGCAGAAGCGGATGCCTCAAGAAGCTCTCGGCATGGTTGAGACGAAGGGTCTGGTGGCGATGATCGAGGCCGCCGACGCGATGGTGAAGGCGGCCAACGTCACTCTGGTCGGCTACGAGAAGATCGGGGCCGGGTTCGTGACGGCCATCGTGCGCGGCGACGTGGCGGCCGTCAAGGCGGCGACCGACGCGGGCGCGGCCGCGGCCCGCCGCGTCGGCGAACTCGTCAGCGTCCACGTCATCCCACGCCCCCACGGCAGCGTTGACGAGGCGCTCCCCGTCGGCGAAAGATAAAAAAGTCCGGGGTCAGGGGTCTGGGGTCAAAGACAACTTCTCGCTTCCGACTCCGGCCGCCAGACTCCAGACTGTTTTTATGATTATCGCGCGCATCGTCGGCACGGTCGTCTCGACGCAGAAGGACGAGCGGCTGAAGGGCAACAAGCTGCTGCTCGTCCGGCCGCTGAACCTCGACGGGACGGACGGGAGCGGCTACGTCGTCGCCGTGGACACGGTCGGCGCGGGCTACCACGAGCGCGTGCTCGTCGTCTCCGGCTCCTCGGCCCGGCTCGCCGAGGGCATGAAGGATCGCCCGGTTGACGCCGCCATCGTCGGCGTCATCGACCGCGTGGACGTTGAAAAGCAGTATCAGTAGGCAGTATCGCCCCGCGCCGGGCGCGCTAACGATGCGACACCGAAGCTCTTTTCTACTGACTACTGGCTACTGACTACTGTCTACTTACTCTTATGCAACTCGCGCGCGTCATCGGCAGCGTCGTGGCGACGATGAAGAACGATTCGCTGGAGGGGCGCAAGCTCCTCGTCGTGCAATCGCTCGACTCGAACCTGCGGCCGCAGGGGTCGCCGCTGGTGGCCCTCGACGCGATCGGGGCGGGCGTCGGCGAGCTGGTCTTCTGGTGCCGCGGCAAGGAGGCGAGCTTCCCCTTCCGGCGCGAGGACACGCCGACCGACTGCACGATCATCGGCATCGTCGATTCCGAGGCGCACGTCTCGAAGGGGGCCGGATGATTCTGGCGCGCGTGGTCGGCAACGTCGTGGCGACGCAGAAGAACGAGCGCTACGCGCACGCGCGCGTGATGATGTGCCAGCCCGTCACGCCGTCGGGCGAGGAGTGGGGAGCGACGCTGCTGGCGCTCGACTCGGTGGACGCCGGCATCGGCGACACCGTGCTCGTCGTGCAGGAGGGCTGGGGCGCCTCGACCGCCGCGACCGGCGAGCAGGGCGCGGCCATCGACTCGGCCATCGTCGGCGTCGTCGACCGCGTCGACCTCCTCGAAGAGGAGCCGCACCGCGAGGGGCGCCCGCCGGCTGACAACTGATAACTGAAAACCGGTTGCCGATAACTTTTCGATGAGCAGCGAACAGGACAGAGTGCGCGAGTTGGCCGAGCGCGTGGCGCGGCGGCTGGCCGGCGGCCCGGCGGCCGGCGGCGCGCGCGAAGAGGCGCAGGGCGGGGAGCTGTCGGCCCTGCGCGCCAGCCTGTCGGAGATTCAGAGGCGGCTCGCGCACATCGAATCGCACCTCACGCACGAAGAAGATTGCGATCACGCCGCGCCCCCGGACGAAACCGCCCCGGCGCGTCGGCGCGCGGAAGAGTCTCCGCCGCCCGCCGCGACGCCCGCGCGCTCGATGTGGCTGAGCGGCACTTACGTCCCCGCCACCGCGCACCCGAGTCAGGAGCGCTTCACAGACATCGGCGAGGCCGTCTCGGAGCTCGTGGACTTCTTCGAGCGCGAGAAGAGCTGCACGGTCGAGCCGGGCGGCAAGCCCTGCGACCACTGCGGCATGTGCAACTCGCGCGGCTTCTGAATCAGGAGCCCGAACGCGGGGAAGGGCCGAAGCGAAACGCGGAAGTCGGAAACGCGGGACGGCGCACTGAGGACAGGTTGTCCTCAGTGCGCCGTCCCGCGTTTACCGTCTCTCCTCAGCCCTCCCCGCGGCCGGGCTTCTGATTTGAGTTAACGCGCGGCGTTCTGGTTGGCGCCGCCCGGGTTGCGGCGGATGGCGTTGGGGTCGATGCGCGGGACTTCGCGCGCGCCCTCCTCGGCCTTGAAGTAAGGCTCCTCCTTGAAGCCGTACATCTTGGCCGCGATGACCATCGGGAACTGGCCGCGCGAGGTGTTGTAATCCTGAATCGCGCGGTTGTAGTCCTCGCGCGCGACGTTGATGCGGTTCTCCGTCCCCGCCAGCTCGGTCTGCACGTTCTGCCACAGCGCGTTCGACTGCAACTGCGGGTAAGCCTCCTGCAAAGAGAGCAGGCGGCCGAGCGTGCCGCCGAAGCTGTTGGCCGCCTCGATGACGGCCTGCCTCTGCTCCGGCGTCTTGTCGCCGCCCTCGCCCTGCGGCGGCGCGTTCGTCGCGTTCAGGAGCCGCGAGCGCGCCTCGGCGATCTGCCCGAAGACCTCCTGCTCCTGCACGTTGGCCGACTGCGCGGCGGCGACCAGATTGGGCACGAGGTCGGCGCGGCGCTGGAGGCGGCTCTCCACGTCCGCCCAGCTCCGCCTCACGTTCTGCTGCTTCGTGACGAGCGTGTTGTAACCGCAGCCGCTGCCCGCGAGCGCCGCGAACGCGACGACGAACAGCAGCATCAGCCTTCTCTTGTTCATCAACATCCTCCTCGACTCCGGACGGCCTCGCCGTCGAAAAACCTCCCTGTTAAAAGCCACCTTCAGACGGAAACGCCGTGGCGGTCGACCGCCTCGATGACGTGCTCGATCTGCAACATGTAAGACGCGAAGAGTTCGTTGGCCTCGTCCTCGCCCAAACCGTCCGCCGCCGCGTCGCGCAGCGCGAAGACGCGCTCGAAGGTCTCGGCGTCGAGGCCGAGCGCGCGCACGGCGGCGCGCACTCGCTCGTGCCGGGTGATGGGCGGCTCCTGCCCGCGCAGCCTGAGCACCGCCGCGAAGAGCGCGGCGAAACTCTTCAGGCTGTCGGCCATCAAGTCCTGAAGGCGGCGCGCCGAGGTGGAGGCCGGGATGTAGAGCCGGCGCAACTGGATGAGCTTGCTGCGCAGCTCGTACTCGGTCTGGTGGCGCAGGTTCACGTCCGAGAACCGGAGCGTCTCGAAAGGGTCGCGCCCGAAGAGCACGACGCGCGCGCTCTCCATCTCGTGGAACTCGATGGGGAAGACGTCGGCCGCGTCGCGCAACTCGCCGAAGGTGAAGTAGACGGGCAGGGGGTGGCCGAGCCTCTGCCACTCGCGCACGGGGGCCTGCGACAGCCGCAAGTCCTCGGGCGTGATGCGGTGGAGGGCGATCAGGATGTTGTAGTCCGACTGCGCGCGCACGAAGTCGCCCGCCGCCGCCGACCCGTAGAGCACCACCGACGCGAGGTTCTCGCCGTGCGTCGCCTGCAGGTCGCCGACCAGATGCCTGAACGCCTCCTGCGCCACCGTGTTAGCCATCGAGCACCACCCGTCTTAAGTGATGAGTGCGGAAGTCAGAGCGCAGAATGCAGAATTAAAAGCAGCTTGGTTTTCATTCCGCATTCTGCGCTCTGACTTCTGCGCTGCTTACCAGTCGCCGCCCGCGCCGCCGCCGCCGAAGTCGCCGCCGCCGCCGAAGCCTCCGAAGCCCCCGCCGCCCCAGCCGGA
>DATMVI010000736.1:0-2825 GCA_035563275.1 Pyrinomonadaceae bacterium | reverse complement strand
GTTGTTCCCCGCGCTGGCCGGATTGACGAAGCCGCTCGCGGCCGTCGTGGCGCTCGCCTTCGCGGCGCTCCAGTGGCGCGGCATCAACTGGGGCAGCGGCGCGCAGAACCTGACGAGCCTGCTCAAGGCGCTCGCCTTCGTCGCCTTCATCGCGGCGTGCGTCGCGTGGGGCGGCGGCGGCGCGCTCGCGCGCGCGGGCGAGCCGGCGGCGGCCTCTTCCGGCGCGCCGCTCCTGCTGGCGCTGACCGTGGCGCTGCAAGCCGTCGTCTACACCTACGACGGCTGGACGGGCGTCATCTACTTCTCCGAGGAGGTGCGCGACCCCGCGCGCGACATCCCGCGCTCGCTCTTCGGGGGCGTGCTGGCGGTGACGGCCATCTACCTGCTCTTTAATCTGGCGCTCCTTTACGTGCTGCCCGTCGAGCGGCTGGCGGGCGAGACGCTGGCGGCGGGCGCGGCGGCCTCGGCCCTCTTCGGCGCGCGCGGCGACACGCTCATCCGCGCGCTGACCATCGTCGCGCTGCTGAGCGCCGTCAACGCGCTGCTGCTGATCGCGACGCGCGTGCCCTTCGCGATGGGCCGCGACCGGCTCTTCCCCGCGCGGGCCGTCCGCGTCAACGCGGGCGGGACGCCGACCGTCGCGCTCCTCTTCAGCGCGGCGGCGACGCTGCTCTTCCTGCTGAGCGGCAGCTTCAATCAGGTCATCGCGGTGCTCGCCTTCTTCTTCGTCGCCAACTACGCCGTCTCGTTCACGGCGGTCTTCGTCCTGCGCCGCCGCGAGCCCGACGCGCCGCGCCCCTTCCGCGCGTGGGGCTACCCCTTCACGACGGCGCTGGCGCTCGCCGGGTCGCTCGCCTTCCTCGCCGGCGCGGCCGCGACCGACACGCGCAACAGCCTCTACGCCCTCGCCCTGCTGGGCCTGAGCTACCCGGCGTACCTTTTGGTCAGAAATAAAAGCCGTGAAGCGTGAACCGAAAAGACGGCCGTCAGCCGTCGGTTTTTTGTCTTTACTGACGGCTGATAACTCCTCTCCGCGATTCGCGGCCCCCGAGGTTTGAAGGTGGAAGCTTACGAGTTTGACGAAAGGCTGAGCCACGCGTTGACGCCGCCGGCGTCATGGTACACCGGCGCGGACGCGCTGGCGGCGGAGCGGGAGCGCGTCTTCGGGCGGACGTGGCAGTTGGCGGGGCGCGCCGAAGACGCCGAGCGCGCGGGGCAGTTCTTCACGTGCGAGGTGGGCGGCGAACCTGTCCTCGTGGCGCGCGACGCGGCGGGCGGTCTGCGCGCCTTCTCGAACGTCTGCCGCCACCGCGCCGGGCCGGTCGCCGAGGGGCGCGGCGAGCGCGCGAGCTTCCGCTGCGGCTACCACGGCTGGACGTACGCGCTCGACGGGAGGCTCGTCGGCACGCCCGAGTTCGAGGGCGTCGAGCGCTTCGAGCGCGGCGCCAACTGCCTGCCCGAGTTCCGCGCCGAGGCGTGGGGGCCGCTCGTCTTCGTCAACCTCGACCCGGCGTGCGCGCCGCTCGCCGACGCGCTCGAAGACCTGCCCGAGCGCGTCGGCCTGCGCGACTGGTCGCGGATGCGCCCGGCCGCGCGCAAGGACTGGCACGTGGACTGTAACTGGAAAGTCTACGTGGACAACTACCTCGAAGGCTACCACATCCCGGTCGTCCACCCGGCGCTCCACCGCGAGCTGGACTACGCGCGCTACCGCACGGAGACGCGCCGCCTCTACTCGATCCAGCACGCGCCCCTGCGGCCCGCGGCCTCGCGCCTGCCCGCGCCCGACGACGGGGGCGACGGCGCGCAGTTCTACTGGCTCTTCCCCAACCTGATGCTCAACGTCTACGCCGACAACTACTCGACCAACCTCATCGTGCCCCTCGGCCCCGAGCGCACGCTGACCGTCTTCGAGTGGTACTTCCGCGACCCGGAAGACCCGGCCGTGCGGCGCCGGATCGCGGAGACGGTCGAGTTCAGCGACGAGATACAGCTCGAAGACATCCGCGTCTGCGAGGCCGTCCAGCGCGGCCTGCGCGCGCGCGCCTACCGCCACGGCCGCTACTCCGTCCGCCGCGAGAACGGCGTCCACCACTTCCACGGGCTGCTGGCGGAATTCATGAAAGGAGTAGACAGTAGTCGGTAGCCGGTAGCGCCGCCGCGCTCAAGACGTTGACATAACCGCCCTGACGGTTCGATAAAGGAAGCTCTTCTACCGTCTACTGACTACTGTCTACCGTCTACTTGAGTCTTATGTACCAGCACATCCAGTTCCGCATCGAAGACCGCGTGGGCCGCGTCGTGTTCGCGCGGCCGCCCTTGAACGTCTTCACCACCGCCATGATGCGCGAGGTCGATCAGGCGCTCACGGACTGCATGGGGCGGCGCGACATGGTGGCCGTCGTCTTCGAGGCCGTCGCGGGGTCGCGCGCCTTCAGCGCCGGCGTCTCCATCGAGGAGCACGCCGAGGAGACGGTCTACCAGATGCTCGAAAGCTTCCACCAGATTTTCCGCACGCTGGAGCAGATGGGGAAGCCGACGCTGGCGGTCGTGGACGGGGCGGCGCTGGGGGGCGGCTGCGAGCTGGTGGCGGGGTGCGACATCGTCGTCTCGGGGCCGCGCGCGAGGTACGGGCAGCCAGAGATCAAGCTCGGCGTCTTCCCGCCGGTGGCCGCCGTGCTGCTGCCGCGCGTCGTCGGCGAGCGGCGCGCGCGCGAGCTGCTGCTGACGGGCGAGCTGTTCGGCGCCGACGAGGCGCTGCGGATGGGGCTCGTCAACTACGTCGTCGAGAGCGACCAGTTGGAGGCGAAGTTGCAGGAGGTTTT
>DATMVI010000735.1:0-13626 GCA_035563275.1 Pyrinomonadaceae bacterium | reverse complement strand
GCGGCGGTAGGTCTTGGCCTCGATCAGCACGGCGCCGCCCCCGCCGCGCGCGAACTCGGCCGCGCGGCGCATCACTTCGCAGCAGGCCACCACGTCGTTGCCGTCCACGACGTAGCCGGGGATGCCGTAGCCGGCGGCCTTGTCGGCGAGGTTGGCGACGGCCGTTTGCAGCCGCGTCGGCGTCGAGTAGGCGTAGTGGTTGTACTCGGCGACGACGACGAGCGGGAGGCGCTGGACGGCGGCGAAGTTCAGCCCCTCGTGGAACGCGCCGGTGCTCATCCCGCCGTCGCCGATGTAGGCCACGGCCACGGCGTCCGACTTCTTCATGCGCGCGCCGAGCGCGATGCCGGTCATCACGGGGATCATGTCGCCGAGGTGCGAGATGGGGCCGATGAAGCCCTTCGACAGGTCGCCGAAGTGGATGTTGAGGTCGCGCCCCTCGGAAGGCCCCCACGCCTTCGCCATGTACTGCGCGAAAATCTCGCGCGGCCGGATGCCCTTGACGAGCACCGCGCCGAGGTCGCGGATGAGGGGCGCGATGAAGTCCTGCGGCGCGAGCGCGTAGGCCGTGCCGACGGCCGTCGCCTCCTGCCCCAGCGAGCGGAAGACGCCGCCGACCACCTTCGTCTGCCGGTACAGGTTGACGAGGCGCTCCTCGACCAGCCGCGTCAGTTGCAGGTGGCGGTACAGCTCAAGCAACTGCTCGGCGCCGAGCGTCGTCTCGCTCGCGCAGACCAGCTCGCCCCGCTCGTTCAAGGGGTCTTCGACCGATAGGGCCTCGGCCCGCGGCGGCGCGAGGAGGATGAACGGCCCGGCCTTCGCCCCCGCCCCGTTGCCGTCGGCCTTCGCCCTGCCGCGCGCGCGCGGAGTCGTTTTCGTGGAACCACTTTTCATAAGAGCAGTAGACAGTAGTCAGTAGTCAGTAGTCAGTAGGAAGACCTTCGGTAGCGTCTCGTCAGGGCGTCGGCGTCAGCAGCAATCACGCGGAGCGCTACTGACTACTGACTACCGACTACTGACTACTCCTCAAATGTGAATCGTCAGGCCGTGGATGCCTTCGGCGGCTTCCATGACGGCCTCGGAGACGGTCGGGTGCGCGTGGATGGCGCGGCCCAGCTCCTCGGCCGTCGATTCGAGGTGCATCGCGACGATGGCCTCGTGGATGATCTCGGTCGCGTGCGGGCCGATGACGTGGACGCCGAGGAGTTCGTCGTACTTCGTCTCGCTCACCACCTTGACGAAGCCCTCCTCCTCGCCGAGGATGCGCGCCTTGCCCGAGGCCGAGAAGGGGAACTTCGCCACCTTCACGTCGTAGCCCAGCTCCTTCGCCTTCGCCTCGGTCAGACCGACGCTCGCCACCTCCGGGTCGCAGTAGGTGCAGGAGGGCACGTGGCGCAGGTTGATCGGGTGCGGCTTCTGGCCGGCGATCTGCTCGACGACGAGGATGCCCTCCTTCGAGGCGAGGTGCGCGAGCCACGGCGTCGGGATCACGTCGCCGATGGCGTAGACGCCCGGCTCGCCCGTGCGGCAGAACTCGTCCACCTGAACCGCCCCGCGCTCGACACGCACGCGCGTGCCTTCGAGGCCCAGCCCCTCGATGAAGGGCATGCGGCCGACGGCGACCAGAAGCATCTCGGCTTCGAGCGTCACGTCGCCGCCCTTCGCGTCCTTGCCCGTCACGCGCACGCCCGCGTCCAGTCTCTCCACCTTCTCAAGCTTGGTGCCGACCAGCGACTTGATGCCGCGCTTGCGGAAGGACTTCTCCAGCTCCTTCGAGATTTCCTCGTCTTCGAGCGGCATGAGGCGCGGCAAAAGCTCGACGAGCGTCGTGTCCGCGCCGAAGCGCGAGTAGACGGAGGCGAACTCGGTGCCGACCGCGCCCGACCCCATCACGATGAGCGACTTCGGAACCTCTTTGAGTTCGAGGATGTGGTCGCTGTTGACGACGCGCGCGCCGTCGGTCTCGAAGCCGGGGATGGGGCGGACGACGGAGCCGGTGGCGATGACGACGTTTTTGGTGCTGATGGTCTCGGTCTTCCCGCCCTCGTAGGCGATCTCGACTTGGCCGGGCAGCTTGAGCTTGGCGAAGCCGTTGAAGGTCGTCACCTTGTTCTTCTTCATCAGGTACTCGACGCCCTTCGAGTTCTTCAGGACGACCTTGTCCTTGCGCTTCTGCACGTCGGCGAAGGCGAGCTGCACGTCGGAGACCTTGACGCCGAAGTCGGCCAGCTCCTTCTGCGCCTTCTCGTAGTAGTGGGCCGACATCAGAAGCTGCTTGGTCGGGATGCAGCCGCGCAGGCCGCACGTGCCGCCCAAGCGTTTGTCCTTCTCCACCAGCGCGACCTTCAGGCCCAACTGCGCGCCGCGCACCGCGGCCACGTACCCGCCCGGCCCCCCGCCGATGATCGTCACGTCAAACTGTTCTGTAGACAAGTTCCTCTCCTCAAAAAGACGTAAATCGTCAACCGAAAAACCGCCGCCGCGCCTTCCGCTTCACCCCCCGACACTATTTACGATTTTCGATTCACGATTCCCGGTATTTCTCTATCTGCGCCGCGTGGTGCGTCATGTGATCGACGGCGAAGCCGCGGGCGATCTTGCAGGCGGGCGAGTCTTCGTCCACCTCCTCGGGGAGTCGGCCGACGGCCGCGAGCATCGCGGCGTGCCCGCCGCGCGTCTCGGCGAGCAGCTCGTCGAGCGTGCGCCCGCGGCGCGCGGCGACCGCCTCTTCGTTGAAGCGCTCGATCTCGTCCGCGGGGTAGCGGCGCGGCCGCTCCGTGCCGTCCACGATGCCCGCCAGCACGCGCGCGCCCTCCTGCTCCCAAGCCGTGATGTGCGCCACCGCGTCCTTGACCGACCACTTCGCGGTCAGCCCCACGCGGCCCGCCTCCTCGTCGGTCAGACCTTCGAGGGAGCGCGCCAGCCGCGCGTGGGCGCCGCCGACGGCCTCCAACAGTTCCGCCTTCTTCATCGCGCCCGCCTCCGCAGCGCGAGGCGCGCCGCCGCGCGCGCGGGGCCACCCGCCCCGCCGACCCGCCGCGCCCGCTGTCGTGTGAACTTATTCAAGCGAGGATTATAGACTCTTCCGGCGGTTTCGGCCAAAGAGGGGTGCCGGGTGCCGGGGGAGGCCGTCGCCGCACGAAGCCGCGCCGCCTTCCCCGAGTTTAGTCTCCGCAGACGTTTTTACCCGGCACGCGGGCTCACGTCCCGATGCTCTTGAGCATGTTCTGGTAGTCGCCGACGAGCTTTTCGAGCTTGACCTTGAAGGCGGGGTCTTTCATGGACTGGCCGATGTACTTGATCTGGAGCTTCGAGACGCTCATCACGTCCTCGGTCATCTGCTCCATCATCTTCTTCTGGGTGGCCTCGCTGACCTGAAAGTTGCGCACGCCCTTGAGGGTTTCGAGCTTGGCCTGCATGTCGGCCCTGCGCGAGTCGAAGAACTTCTGCGCGTCGTCGACGCCGGCCGAAGGGTTGGCCGCGCCCTCGACCCGCTTGACGATCTCCTGCGTGAAAGAGTTAAGCTCCGCGAGGACGGATTCGATCTGCGCGTCCTTCTTGCAGCCCGCGAGCGCGGCGGCGAGGGCGAGGGCCGCGAGCAGCGCGGCCGGTTTCATACGCATGGGGGAACCTCCACGGGGGGTCTGGGAAAGCGGTATCATGTAACTGACGTGAAGATTGAAAGTCAAGACGCGCGCCGGGCGGCGGGGCGCGGCGGGCGGGCGAAGCGATGAAGCACAGCGAAGGTTTCCTGCGGCTCGTGGACGAAGCGAAGGCGCGCGTCCGCGAGGTGACGGTCGGGGAGGCGCGGCGGCGCGTGGAGGCCGGCGCGCGCCTCGTGGACGTGCGCGAGGACGGCGAGTGGGAGCGGGGCCGCGCCCGCGGGGCCGAGCACATGGGCCGCGGCGTCATCGAGCGCGACATCGAGGCGAAGGTTCCGGACAAGGGCGCGGAGCTGATCCTCTACTGCGGCGGCGGCTACCGCTCGGCCCTCGCCGCCGACAACCTCCGGCGCATGGGCTACACGAACGTCTACTCGCTGGCCGGCGGCTGGAAGGCGTGGCAGGAGGCGGGCGCGCCGACGGAATAAAACGGGGTAGAAAAGTTTCGGGGTTCGAGTCCCGAGTTACGGGTCGGGAGACGAGTCGCCGCGCGGGCGCGTCGTCTCCCGACTCGAAACCGGAACTCGAACCCCGAAACTTTTAACTCAAGCATCGGCCGGCGGCGGGGGGACTCTGGGTCGAGCCCCCCCGCCGTCGGCTTTTACTTGAACTTGAAGAGGGCCGTGTGGCTTGAGCCGTCGTTGAGCTTGACGACGAGTTGGCGGCAGGTGCCGGCCCACGAGCCCTCGGTCTTCCAGACGTAGTTGTACCTGTCGCTGGAGGCGTCGTAGCTGAGGCTGCTGCTGCCCGCCGTCAGGGTCTCCGTCAGCTCGGAGATCGGGGCCGACGAGTTGCAGGTCACCTGCTGCGAGGCCGGGGAGCCCGCGGCGAAGACCGCGAGGCCCTTGTTGCCGCTCAGGCTGAACTTGACCGGGATGGCCCGGCCGGCGTTGACCTGATTGAGCGTCGGCGGGTTGTCCACCGGCGAGAAGAAGCCGGTGAAGTTGTAGAGCACCGTCACGTTGAAGGCGCAGCTGGCGGAGTTGCCCGCGTCGTCGGTGGCGGTGGCCGTGACGGTCGTGGTGCCCACGGGGAAGATCGAGCCGGGGGCGTGGCTGAGCGCGACCGAGGGCGTCGAGTCGCAACTGTCGCCGGCCGTGACGGCGAAGCTGACCGGCATCGAGACCGCCGGCGAGTTCAGCGGCAGGTAGACCGTGATGTCGGGCGGGCACGCGATGGTCGGCGGCGTGGTGTCCACGACGTTGACCGTGCGCGTGACCGGCGTCGCGGCGTTGCCCGCGTCGTCGGTCGCCGTGTAGGTGATCGTGTAAGTGCCCGGCGTGTTCACGTCCACCGCGCCGGAGGCCGAGACGGGGACGCTCGCGTCGCAGTTGTCGGCGGCCGTCGCGCCGGGGTCTGTGAACGAGGTGTGGCACTCGACCGTGAGCGGGTTCGCGCCCGTCACGGTGATGACGGGTTTGGTGGTGTCCACCACGGTGATGACCTGCGAGTCGGACGCGGTGCGCCCGCCGGCGTCGGTCGCCGTGAAGGTGCGGGTGATGACGAGCGGGCTGGCGGGCGAGCCGGCCCCGCCGTTCGTCGCCTCGGTGACGGACAGGGTCACGGGGCCGCAGTTGTCGGAACCCGTGGCCTGCGCGGCGTCGGCCGCCGGCACGTTCGCGGCGCACTCGTAGGTGGCGTCGGCCGGGGCGCTGACGGTCGGGTTGACGCCGTCGACGACGCGGAGCGTCTGCGTGATCGAGGCCGTGCTCGTGCCGTTGGTGACGGTCGAGACGACGGTGTAGACGCCGGCCGGGTAGGTGTTGTCGTTGACGGCGGGCGTGACCGTGCGCGTCACGTCAACGCCGGAGCAGCTGCCGCCGATGTTGGTGTTGAGCACGGCGCCGAGGTCGGAGATGACCACGGCGCAGTCGGGCGCCCCGGCCGAGACGGCGACGGCGACGGCGGGCGCGCCCGTGATGGTCAGCGTGCCGCTGCCCGGCGTCACGACGACGGTCTGGGTCTGCGTGACGGTCGCCCCGCCCGCGCTGGTGTACTTCCAGTTGATGGTGTAGGTGCCCGGCTCGTCGAACGAGCGCGGGTCGTCGGTGGTCGCGCCGATCTTGCCGAAGCAGGAGTCGGTCGCCGTCGGGATGACGGAGGCGACGGCCGAGCACTCGCTGGTGATCGTCAGCAGGTTCGCCACGTCGGGCGTGATGGCGCACTCGCCCTGCCGCGGGACGACCGTCACCTTGAACGAGCAGGAGGCGGTGTTGCCCGCCGCGTCGGTCGCCGTTGCCGTCACGGTGTGCTCGCCGAGCGGGAGCGGGAGGCCGGAGGGCGGGTCGAAGGTGACCTGCACGTTCGCGTCGTTGTCGTTGACGGTCGGGGCCGGGAAGTTGACGATGGCCTCGCCGGCGCCGGGCGTGGTCTCCGGCACGGTCAAGTCGGCCGGGCACGAGATGATCGGCTGCCGCGTGTCGATGACCGTGACGGTGAAGCGCTCGATGGCGCTCTGCGAGGCGTTGGTGCAGGTCACGGAGTTCTCGCCGACGGGGAAGAAGGCGCCCGAGGGCGGGTCGCAGGTGACCGTGCCGCAGTTGCCTTCGGTGGTCGGCGCGCCGTAGGTCACGACGGCCCCGCCGGAGGGCTGGCCGCCCACGATGTCGTTGTTGACGGTGATGTCCTGCGGGACGTGGATGACGCACTGGGGCTGCGAGGCGACGAGGTAGGAGGCCGCCGAGGTGTTGTCGGGCTGGTGGCGCTCGGCGGTGGTGCTGGCGATGGTCGCCACGGCCTCGACCTCGGCGTCGGCGGCCGTCTCCCCGCCGATGAGGAAGACGGCGGTGAAGGTGGCCGGCGCGCCCGGCGCGAGCGGCGCGTCGGCCGAGCAGACCAGAGTGCCGGAGGGGCCCGTGCCGACCGGCAGCTCGTCGCACGTGAAGCCGGCGGGCGGGATGACCGAGAGGAAGGTGGTGAAGTTGGGCACGGGGACGCGCAGCTCAACGTCGGCGGCCGCGTCCGGGCCTTTGTTCTCGACGATGATGAGGAAGGGGGCCTGCGAGCCGGCGGGGACGCGCTCCTGCCTCTGCTCCTGCGTGGTGAGGACGGAGAGGTCGGCGGCCGCCGCGCCCGGCTTGCTGGCGGTGAAGCCGGCCGCGACGCGCTCGGACGAGTCGAAGATCGAGGCGAGGACGACGCGCCAGCCGCCGCGGTTGTCGACGGTGCGGTCGCCGAAGGTGCTGGTCTCGTCCGAGGGGATGGTGAAGGTGTAGTCGCCGGCGGCCGCCGAGACGATGTCGGCCTGCACCTGCAAGCCGGCCGGGTTGATCCAGCTCAGCTTGCGCAGAGGGATGAGGGGGAAGAACTCCGAGCCGCCGAGGGCCGCGTTCGAGACGCGCGCGCAGACCGTCTCGCCGAGGTTGAAGGCGGCCTTCGGCTGGTCGCAGTCGCCGTCCAGAATCTCGACGGCCTCCTCGGCCTGTAGCGGGGCCGCGAAGAGCGTGGGGGCCGCCGGGGAGGAGTTCGGCCGCCGGGAAGTCTCCGGCCCGGCCGCGGGCCGCGCCGCGTTCGCCTCGGTGCTGGAAAAATGAGAGCGGTCGGATGAGGTAGACCCGCCGAGGCCGGCGCGCGACGCCGTGAGGGACGCGGAGGTGGAGGAGACGAGGGCGAGGGCGGCGACGAGGGCGACGCAGGCGGCGGCCAGAGTGCGGGGCTTCCGCGCCCGCCGGGCCGCGCCGACGCCGCCCGCGCGGGTCGGACTGGGCTTGAGAGACTTCATAAGAGGGAACTCCTTATTCTGGTTGGAAGTTAATCTGGCTGGGTTAAAGAGGCGTCTCGCGCAGAAGTGACAGAAACGGAACTGGCGAGAACCTGCGAAGGTGTCGGAAAAGCGTCTGGGCCGGACGGCCGGAAAGGACGCAACTGGCGTCGGCAGCCTGAAAGGCGACGTGGATGACGAAAACTGCGCCGCCTCTAATACCGCATTTCCCCCAAATAATCAACCCCGCCCCGGCCCCCCGCTTGGTTCCATCCCGCCGCCGCCCCAAAACACGCCCTTTCGCCCCCCGGACGTGAACATTCGGTGAACGGAGAATGCGCCCCTCGGCTATACTCGCGGCCGGCACCGGAAAGGAGACCCGCTCACCGTGTCCACGCAGCCAGCCCCGCTCAAACTCTTCTACTCCTACTCTCACAAGGACGAAGAACTGCGTAACGAGTCAGAACTACTCCTCGACAACGCGGGCGGCTGTTTACCTTTTCGCTTTACGTCTCGCGGCGGGCGTGAACGTGCGCCTGATGGCTTCGTGGTCGGTGGGGCCGGGCAGTTTTTCGGGCAGGTCTAGCTCGTCGTCGGCGAGGGCTTCCATGTTAACGCCTGCTAGTCGCGCGTATCGCAGCAGGACTTGGAGCGGCGGCTCGTTCTTGCCCAGTTCGTATTTTGAGATGGTGGTGTAGTCGATCTGGTCTGCCACGCCGAGCCGGCGCAGCATTTCGGGCTGCGAGATGCCGAGGGCATTCCGAATCTGTAAAAGCTTTTCGGCGAGGCGTTCCGGCCTCGGGCGCGCGCTCCCCATCAGGAACCATCTCCTGAGAGGGCAGACACGGAGCCTTCAGGCTTGCATTTATGGACAACTATCCATATAATGCGGTTGCGTAGTTGATTCGCCGTGGGTAGGAACCTTTCATCACGCACGGCGATGCTCATCACTCAGCTTGAGGTTGAGGCGAGCTACGCATTGGCCGTTGCCGGGTTTTCAAAGACTGGAACGGGCGGAATATAACACGAAGGGGCCGCACGACTATGGGCATTTACGTCGGGGATTAAGAAGGGGGTGCGCCATCTCGCGCACCTCCGAGCGCCCCCGCCTTCGGCCGGAGGCGGGGCGCTGCGGCGGGGCCGCGCGCGCCGGGTAGGCCCGTCGCGCGGCCCCGCCGTTTTTTTACGGGTCGGGCGCGCATATTGCGGTGACTCGTGAGGCCGCGGTCGCTGCCGCGGGGCGGGGCGGGTGGTGTACAATCTGTTGTTAAAGGCTAGAGCGAATCTCAGGGCGCGGCCCCGTCGGGGGTGTTGGCAGGAGGGGCCGGGCCGGCTCGAAGAGGACGGATTGGTGATGTCACAGGAAGCGAAGGAGCAGAAGGCGGGCGTGCGCGTCGAGTCGGACACGATGGGCGAGGTGGAGGTTGCCTCGGACAAGTATTGGGGGGCGCAGACGCAGCGGTCTCTGCACCACTTCGACATCGGCTTCGACGTGATGCCGCGCGAGATGATCCGCGCTCTGGGCGTCTTGAAGAAGGCGGCCGCGCTCGTCAATCAGGACTTGGGCAAGCTCGATGCGGAGCGGGCGCGGCTGATCGCGCGCGCGGCCGACGAGGTCATAGAAGGCAAGCTCGACGCGCACTTCCCGCTGCGCGTGTGGCAGACGGGTTCGGGGACGCAGACGAACATGAACGCCAACGAGGTCATCTCGAACCGCGCCATCGAGATGGCAGGCGGCGTGATGGGCAGCAAGAAGCCCGTCCACCCGAACGACCACGTCAACATGTCGCAGTCGTCGAACGACACCTTCCCGACCGCGATGCACATCGCCGCCGCCGAGCAGTTCAACGCGCTCATCCCCGAGGTCGAGCGGCTGCGCGACGCCATCGAAGCGAAGGCGCGCGAGTTCTGCGACGTGGTCAAGATCGGGCGCACGCACTTGCAGGACGCGACGCCTTTGACGGTCGGGCAGGAGTTCTCGGGCTGGGCTTCGCTCGTCGAGCGCGACGCGGAGCGGCTGCGGGCGGTGCTGCCCGGACTCTACGACCTCGCCATCGGCGGGACGGCGGTGGGCACGGGGCTGAACTCGCACCCGGAGTTCGCCGAGCGCGCGGCGGCGAAGATCGCCGAGCTGACGGGGCTGCCCTTCCGCCCGCACCCGAACAAGTTCGCGGCGCTCTCGGCGCACGACGAGGTGGTGTTCGCGAGCGGCGCGCTGAAGACGCTGGCCGGGTCTTTGATGAAGATCGCCAACGACATCCGCTGGCTGGCGTCGGGGCCGCGGGCGGGCTTCGGCGAGCTGATCCTCCCCGAGAACGAGCCGGGGTCTTCGATCATGCCGGGCAAGGTCAACCCGACGCAGTCGGAGGCGATGACGATGGTCGCCGTGCAGGTGATGGGCAACGACGCGGCCGTCGGGTTCGCCGGCTCGCAGGGCAACTTCGAGCTGAACGTCTTCAACCCGGTGATGATTCACAACCTGCTGCACTCGGTCAGGCTCTTGAGGGACGCGTGCCGCAGTTTCGTCGAGCACTGCGTCGTCGGCATCGAGTTGAACCGCGCGCGCATCGAGGAGCACCTGCGCAACTCGCTCATGCTGGTGACGGCCCTGAACCCGCACCTCGGCTACGACAACGCGGCGAAGATCGCCAAGCACGCGCACAGGCAGGGCATCTCGCTCAAGGAGTCGGCCGTCGAGTTGGGGCTGCTCACGCCCGAGCAGTTCGACGAGTACGTCAAGCCGGAGGAGATGACGCACCCGTAAGTTAGAAACAAGAGCCGCGGGCGGGAGCGCGCGGGCCTCGGGTTACGTCGGCGTTGATTGATGACGTAATCTTGAGCGCGCCCGCTCCCGCCCGCGGCTCTGTTTTTACCTCAACCCTGCCGGCTTCATCCGCATCTAAATGTCTGCGCGCGAAGCCCACTTTGCGGGCGCCGGGCGGCGCGGGTTGCGCGCCGTTTCCGAAACTCTGTATATTTCGCGTTTCGCGCGGTCGGGGCCGCGCCGGCCGTGGAGGCGGAGGGTGAAGAATGGTTGCCACCGAGACTGAAGTTTTGACTAAGGCCCCCGCGCTCGAAGACTACTTCGGGCTGTCGGACGCGGAGCTGTCCGCGCGCATCGAGGCGGCCCGCCGCGCGCTCGGGCCGCGCCTCGTCATCCTCGGCCATCACTACCAGCGCGACGACGTGATCCGCCACGCCGACATCACCGGCGACTCCTTCAAGCTCTCGAAGCTCGCCGCCGAGCGGCCCGAGGCCGAGTTCGTCGTCTTCTGCGGCGTCCACTTCATGGCCGAGTCGGCCGACATCCTCAAGCCCGGCGACCAGAAGGTCATCCTCCCCGACCTCGGCGCGGGCTGCTCGATGGCCGACATGGCGACGGCCGAGCAGGTCGAGGACGCGTGGGAGCAGTTGGAGTCGGCCGGCCTACTCGCGGACTTCAGCGTCGCGCCCGTCACCTACATGAACTCGTCGGCCGCGATCAAAGCCTTCTGCGGCGCGCGCGGCGGCGTGGTCTGCACCTCGTCGAACGCCGTGCCGCTCTTCGACAAATATCTGAAGGAGGCCGACAAGCTCTTCTTCTTCCCCGACCAGCACCTCGGGCGCAACACCGGCGTCCGCTTCGGCATCCCGTTAGACGAGATGGCGCTGTGGGATCCCGACAAGGAGCTGGGCGGCAACACCGTCGAGCAGTTGCGGAAGGCGCGGCTGATTCTGTGGAAGGGCCACTGCTCCGTCCACGGCCGCTTCCGCGCGTGGCACGTCGAGCAGGTGCGGAAGGAAGTCCCCGGCATCAAGGTTCTGGTGCACCCCGAGTGCGTGCGCGAGGTGGTCGAGAAGAGCGACCTGAGCGGCTCGACCGAGTTCATCATCAAGACGATTGAGGAGGCGCCGGCCGGGTCGGCGTGGGCCGTCGGCACGGAGGTCAACCTCGTTGACCGCCTCATCAGGCGGCACCCGGACAAGCACGTCCGGCTGCTCGCGCCCGACCTCTGCATGTGCGCGACGATGTACCGCATCGCCCCGCAGAATTTGGCGTGGGCGCTCGACTCGCTCCTCGCCGGCCGCGTCGTCAACCGGATCACCGTCCCCGAGGAGACGGCCCGCCTCGCCCGCGTCGCCCTCGACCGGATGCTCGCGATTAAATGAAAGACGGTTTCGGGTCGCGGGTTCCGGGGTTAGGGTTAAAGACATTCGCTTTTAACTCGAACCTCGGAACCCGCGACTCGAAACTTTAAACCTATGGCTGACCCCAACGACCGCGTGCCGGAGAACTCGCCGGGCACGTACTACGTGGACACGAACTGCATTGACTGCGACGTGTGCCGCGACACGGCCCCCGACAACTTCACGCGCTCCGACGCCAACAGCTACTCCTTCGTCTACAAACAGCCCCAGACGCAGGCCGAACGCGACCTCTGCGAAGAGGCCCTCCTCGCCTGCCCCGTCGAAGCCATCGGCAACGACGGCTGACCGGCACGGAACGTAACCGCGGGCCGCCGCGCGCGGGCCTCAAGTAACGTCAAAGCAGACCGGCGACGTTAGTTGAGCCCCGCGCGCGACGGCCCGCGGTTACGTTTTCGGCGGTCGTTAAATTCTGATCTTGATCCAGCCGTCTTCGATGACGACTTCGTAGGTCTCGACCGAGTCGGCGGGGCGGTTGAGGCAGGAGCCGGTGCGGAGGTCGAAGCGCCAGCCGTGCCAGTCGCAGGTGACGGAGTGGCCGGAGAGCTGGCCGTCGGCGAGCGGCGCGCCCTTGTGAGGGCAGAAGTTCTCGACGCAGAAGAACTCGCCGCCGACGCGGTAGAGCGCCAGCTCCTTGCCGCCCTCAAGCTCGACGGTCGCGCCGCGCCCCTCGGGCAACTCCTCGACGCGCCCGACCGTGACGAGCTTGCCCTCGCGCGGCGGCCGCCGGAGGTTCGTGAGCCTTGAGCCGAACGGTTGCATGGTGTGCCCGCATCCTAGCAGACGCCCCGACGGCGCGGCAAACAACCCGCTTCCCCGCCTCCGCAAGTTCCCCCCGCCCCGCCCGTTCTACCTTCGCGGCAAGCCTCTCCCGTGAAGCCCCGAATCGCCAAAACCGTGAATCGTGAATCGTGAATGAAAGTCGCCGGCACGTCAGTTCTTTGCCTTTGCTGACGACTGAGAACTGAGAACTGATAACTTAGTCTGTTCGGTTTACGATTCACGATTTACGATTCGCGGCCTTATCATCTATTCAAGGAGGTAGGAAATCATGTTGAGAATATTCAAGGTCTTCGCGCTGGCGCTCCTGCTCGCGCCGCTGGCCGCGGCGCAGGAGTCGGAGCGCGGCAAGAGTCTGACGGTCGAGGGCAATCTGGCGCGCACGGTCGAGGCCGGCGGCTGGCTCGTCAACACGGGTTCGACGAAGTACCTCATCCTGAACGCGCAGCGCTTCCGGGGCGAGGCGTGGTTCCGCGAGGGCACGGCCGTCGTCGCCGAGGGCGAGACGAAGCCCGACGTGATGACCTCGCATCAGGAAGGCGTCCCGTTCGAGGCGCGCACGATGCGCCCGCGGAGTCAGGACGCCGCCGGCGGGGGCGGCGGCTCGCGCTCGACGACGCGCGTGACGGTGATGGGCGAGGCGCTCGTCGAGTCGCGGCCGGACACGGCCGTCATCCAACTCGCCGTCGTGACGCAGAACGCGAGCGCCACCGAGGCGCAGGCCCAGAACGCCTCGCTCACCGAGGCCGTGGTGCGGGCCGTGCGCGCGGCGGCCGGCGCGGGGGCCGAGGTCGAGACGAGCGGCTACAGCCTTCAGCCGCAGTACGCCTACAAGGAGGGCGCGCCGCCGACCATCACCTCCTACGTCGCGCGCAACGCCGTGACGGTGACGACGGGCGAACTGAACCGCGTCGGCCCCGTCATCGACGCCGCGGGCCGGGCCGGCGCGAACAGCGTTGACAGCCTCTCGTTCACGCTCCGGCGCGACGAGCAGCCGCGCGACCGGGCGCTCGCCGACGCGACGCGCGAGGCGCTGCGGAAGGCGCGCGTCATGGCCGAGGCGCTCGGCGGTCGCGTCGCGCGCATCGTCGAGGCGCAGGAGTCCGGCACCGTCCGCCCGCCCATCCCCATCCCCATGCAGCGCGAGATGCGCATGGCAGACATGAGCGCCGCCCAGACGCCCGTCGAGATCGGCACCCTCGAAGTCCGCTCGCAGGTGCAGCTCGTCGCCGAGATCGAGATGCGGTAGGCGGTAAGCGCGAGTCGGAAGCCCGAGCGTCGGCGGGGCGTCTCAGGTCT
>DATMVI010000734.1:0-3006 GCA_035563275.1 Pyrinomonadaceae bacterium | reverse complement strand
GGGCGTGCTCGACTTCTTCGGCAAGATCGGGACGAACGTCGAGTTCGAGCACTTGGCCCCCGAGGAGTTCATCCCGGCCGGCGACAAGGTGCTCGTTATCGGCGGCGAGCGCGGCCGCGTCCGCGCCACCGGCAGGGACTTCGAAAACCCGTGGATCATGGTCTTCACCCTCCGCGAAGGCAAGATCAGCAAGTTCCGCTCCTACGAAGACACGGCCGCCGTCGCGGAAGCGTTCAGGGCGCAGTAGACGGTCGCCGGTAACGCTTCCGCGCCGACGACAACCGACGACGGCGCGCTGAAGCTTCAATACCGACGGGCTCCCTACCGGCTACTGACTACTGGCTACTGACTACTGACTACTCCCTTTTATGGACGACTTATCGCGCAGGGTGCTGGGGATGTTCGAGGAGATGGGGAAGGAGACGCTCGACCTGCACGAGCTGTTCGAGGCGGGCGGCAACGACCCCGACGAGCGGCGTGCCGTCTTCTACGCCGTCGAGCGTCTGGTCGAGCGGGGGCTTCTGGAAGAGCGCGGCAACGACTTTTACGCGCCGACGGCCGAAGGACGGAAGGTGTCGAAAGGGGGCGGATAGTTTTAGTTCCGGGTTCCGGGTTCCGGGTTAAAGACGAGGCGGTTCTTTTGACTCGGAACCCGAAACTTTAAACCCGGAACTTAACGGTTATGAACGACTCCGTCCTCCCGCACCTGAACGCGGGCCTGAACGCGGCCAGCTTCGTCTTCCTGCTCGTCGGGTTCTATTTCATCAGGCGCGGGCGTGTCGCCGCCCACCGCGCGAGCATGACGGCCGCGCTCTCGGTCTCCGGCCTCTTCCTCGTCTCCTACGTCGTCTACCACTACAGCTACGGCTCGGTGCGCTTCACGGGGCAGGGCCCCGCCCGCGCGTTCTACTTCTTCGTCCTGTTCACGCACATCGTGTTGGCCGCGGCCATCGTCCCGCTCGTCATCCTGACGGTGGGCCGCGCGCTCCGCGGCGACTTCGCGCGCCACCGCCGCATCGCCCGCTGGACGTACCCGCTCTGGCTCTACGTCTCGGTGACGGGCGTCGTCGTCTACCTCATGCTCTACCAACTCTACCCGCCGCGCTGAGGCGCGCCCGCGTCGCCCGACATGAGTGTGAACGGACAGAACGGTGACGGCGTCGGCGGCGAGGCCGCCCGGCCGGCGGCGGCCGCAGCGCCGCGACGGCGCACGCCGTGGCCGCTCGTGGTCGTGGCGATTCTCTTCGTCGTCGTGCCGTTCCTCACTTGGTACACGACGTGGTTCGGGCGCGGCCTGAGCGACGAGAAGATCGGCGAGTACCTGCGCGAGGGCAAGCCGCGCCACGCGCAGCACGCGCTCTCGCAGGTGGCCGAGCGACTGGCGAAGGGCGACGCGGGGGCGCGCCGCTGGTTCCCGCAAGTCCTCGCGCTCGCCGAAAGCCCCCTCCCCGACGTGCGCATGACGGCGGCGTGGGTGATGGGCGAGGAGCACCGCTCGGAAGAGTTCCGCGCCGGGCTGCTCAAACTGCTCTCCGACCCCGAGCCCATCGTGCGCCGCAACGCCGCGCTGGCGCTCGTGCGCTTCGGCGACGCGCGCTGCCGGCCCGAACTCCTCTCGATGCTGCGGCCCTACGCGGTCAAAGCCCCGGCTGACGGCGAGGCGCTGACGGCGCTCTCTCAGGGCACGCCCGTCAAGCGCGACGCGCTGCTCGTCAGGTACACGCGCGCGGGGGCCGAAGGCGGCGAGGTGCGCTCGCCCCTGCCGGGCCGCGTCGGCGAGGCGCGGGTCAAAGCCGGCGACGGCTTCCGCGCGGGCGACGACCTCTTCCTCCTCGCGCCCGACGCCGAGCAGGCGCAGGACGCGCTCGTCGGCCTGCTCTACTTCGGCACGGCGGAAGACTTGCCGGAGATCGAACGCTACGCGCGCGGCGTGGAGGGGATGCCGGAGGGGGTGAAAAGGCAAGCGGCGCTGACGGCCGATGCCGTCAGGCGCCGCTCTGCGGGACAGTCGCAGCCTTGAGGCTTCCTCTAAGTCGCCGGCGAGGGCGGGGCGTCGGGCAGGTTGACGCCGTGCATCACCTCCCAATCCTCGGTCGGCACCATCTCGATGGCGTCCCACGGGCAGCCGTCGAGGAAGGCCCCGTCCGGCCCCTTGCTGATGCACTTCTGGCAGCCGATGCAGAGGTAGGGATCGACCTCGATGCGGCCGAAGGGCGGGTGATCCTCGTCGGGCACCCAGAACATGCAGGCCTCGATGGGGCAATACTCGATGCAGGCGGGCGAGCCGGCGCAGCCCGTGCAGCAGTCGGTCGTGATGGCGAGGATGCGCGGCTTCTTCTTGCGCGTCGCCTTGCCGTCGCCCACAGACATCGGCCAGTGTTTTTCGATGACCTCGATCATGCTGTAGCTCCGCGGGGAAGTGGTGCGGGAAGACGCCCACACTTTAGCATTAAAGCAGCGAATCGCGAAGAGAAGTTTTCGGCCGCCAGTCGTCGGTCGCCAGTTAAAGACAGAGAACTGACGACTGACGACTGAAAACTGAGAACCGTCTTTTCGGTTCACGATTTACGGCTCACGGCTTTTGACGATTCGCGCCCTTTTTCCGTGGTAGAATTCGGCCTAACGTCCGCGTCTTCAGCAAGCTTTGAGCGAGTCTCCGGGGTCGAGGAAAGGCGACCCGAGCGTGCGGGCCGACGCCCGCGCCCTCGAACGACAATCTCCGCATGAGCACCGCCGCAGGCATCTTCAATTCGCGCGCCGACGCCGAGCGCGCCGTCGAAAATCTGCACTCCGCCGGGTTGTCCGACGAACGGATCAGCCTGCTCTCGCCGGGCGCGACGCAGGGCGAGGTTGACCGCGAAGTGCCGACGACCGAGACCGAACAGCCCGGCATGGGCGCGGCGCTGGGCGGCACGGTCGGCGGCGCGCTCGGCGTCGCCGGCGGGCTCCACCTCGGGGCCGTCGCGGCGAGCTTTTTCGTGCCCGGCGTCGGCCCCATCTTCGCCG
>DATMVI010000733.1:0-7436 GCA_035563275.1 Pyrinomonadaceae bacterium | reverse complement strand
CACGGCCCGAGCCGGCCCCGGCCTTCGCGCCGGCCGCGCCGCAGGCCGAGGTCTCGCCGCTCGGCGGGTCGCGCCGCTACGGCTCGATGGACATGGACTTCCCCGTCGAGGTCAGCGAGGAGGACAGGCGCTACCACAACGAGGCGCGCCGCTTCGCCCGCCTGCTCGTCTCCGAGATCAAGCTCTACAACGAGCAGAAGGTGCGCGAGGGGCGCGACGCCGGCGACCTCTACCAGCGCCTGCGCGACGACATCGACCGCTCGCGCCAGATGTACGACAAGCGCGTCCGCCCCGAGGTCTCGGGCCGCTACGACTACTTCCACCACGAAGTCGTCAACATGCTCGCCGAGGGCGACGCCTCCCGCCTCGGCGAAGGCTACCCCGGCGCGACGGCCTGAGATAAAAAACAGAAGATAAAAAACAGGGCCGCGAGCGGGGGCGGGGAGTGGTTACGTCAGAGGTTTCGCCGGCGTAACCACTCCCCGCCCGCCCCCGCTCGCGGCCCTGTTTTTCGCCGGGGCGTTCACGCATCGCGTCGCTGTGTGTTTATAATCGCCTTCCTCCCCGCACAACTCGCGCGCGTCGGCCGGTCTGCCAACGGCGCGCACGCCCCGGTCATCGAACGAGGAAGGATGAGCCTTTTGACGAAACGCTTTTCACGCACGCGCTTCACGTTCGCCGCGGCCCTCGCGACCGCACTGCTGTGCGCGTCGGCGCTGCCGCTCGTGACGGCGAGCTGCGGCGGGCAGCGGGCCGTTGACGACATGCGCGGCTTCGAGCGCCTGCGGCTGCTCACGCGCGGCGGCGCGGCCCCGGCCGAGCAGGCGGTCGCCGCCGTCGCCTCGGAGTACGCCGGCACGCGCGCGGGCGCGCTCGCCCTCGTCCTCCAAGCGCGTCTGCGCGCCGCCGCCGGCGACCCGGCGCGCGCCGCCACGCTGCTCCAGTCCGCGGACATCAAGCGCCACACGGCCGTCCACGACCACGCGCTGTGGCTGCGCGCCGAACAGCTCGAAAAGTTGGGCCGCGCGGCCGAGGCGCGCGCCGCCCTCGAAGAGCTCGCGCGCGACTACCCGGACTCGCTGCGCGCGCGCGAGGCGACCCTGCGCGCCGCGCGCCTGCTCGCGCAGGCCGGGCAGCACGCGGCCGTCCCGCTCGCCGTCAAAACTCTGGCCGACGCCGACGACCCCGAGGCCCTTCTGCTCGCCGCCCAGTCTTACGAACAATCGGGCGACCGCCCCCGCGCCCTCGCGGCCTTCCGCCGGCTCTACTTCTACGGGCCGACCGTGGCGCAGGCCGACGCGGAGGCCTCGGCCGCCATCCCGCGCCTCGGCTCGACCAACGCGCCCGCCTCGGCCGACGAGGCCGCCGCGCGCGCCGAACGCCTCTTCCGCGCGCGCCGCTACGCCGAGGCCGTCTCGGCTTACGCCGACGCCTTCGGCCGCTTCCCCGCGACGCAGACGCCCGAGGCCCAACTGCGCCGCGGCGTCGCGGCCTTCCACGCGCGCCGCGCCCCCGAGACCGTGCAGGCGCTCACGGCCGTCCCCGTCTCGGCCGGCGACACGCGCGCCGAGGCGCTGCACCACCTCGCGCAGCATCACGCGCGCGCGCGCCAGTGGGTCGAGGCGCGCGCCGCCTCGGAAGAGTTGCGCCGCGCCTTCCCGAAGCACCAGTGGACGATGCGCGCCGTCGTCGCCCTCGCGGCCGCCGCGAAGGAGGCGAGGAACACGCCCGAGGCCGCCTTCTACCAGCGCCTCGCCGTCCAGCTCTTCCCCGGCGAGCCGGAGGTTGCGGGCGCGCAGTTCGAGCTGGCGTGGGCCGCGCACGAGGCGAAGAACTTTCAGGAGTCCTCGCGCCTGCTGACCGAGCACCTCGCGCTCTACGCCGACCGCAACACCGACAACCGCGGGCGCGCGGGCTACTGGGCCGCGCGCGACTCGGAACGCGCCGGCCGCCTCGCCGAGGCCGAAAAACTTTACGAGGCTTTGCTCGAACGCTACGACGCCAACTGGTACGGCTACCTCGCCCGGCAGAGGCTTGAGGCGATGGAGCGCGCCGGGCAGAGGCGCAGGGCGCCGACCACAGACTCGGCCGTCCTCGCGCGCGCGGCCGAGAATTTGAAGCCGGTCGTCATCCCCGAAGAGACGGGCGGGGCCGCCGGGGCCGCGCGACTGCGGAAGGCCGAGCAGTTGAGCGCCGCCGGCATGGAAGACGCGGCGCACGCCGAACTCGACAAGGCTCTGGAAGCCGCGCCCACCAGCCCGCGCCTCAACCTCGCCAAGGCGCAGCTCCACCGCGCGCGCAACGACAACGTGCAGGCTTTCAACGTGCTGCGCCGCAGCTTCCCCGACTACTCGCAGATGGAGGTCGAGGAGCTGACGCCCGAGGAGTGGGACGTTTTCTACCCTCTGGCCTACTGGGACATCATCGTCCCCGAAGCGCGCGCCCGCTCGCTCGACCCCTTCACCGTCGCCGGCCTCATCCGGCAGGAGTCGGTCTTCAACCCGCGCGCCGCCTCGCACGCCAACGCCTACGGCCTGATGCAGCTGCTCGTCCCGACGGCGCGGCTCACGGCGCGGCGCTACGGCGTTGACGGCAGTATCACCGCCGAATCGCTCTTCGAGCCGCGGCTCAACATCCGACTCGGGACGGGCTACATGCGCGACCAGATGGACAAGTTCGGGCGCCTCGAGTACGTCGCGGCGGCCTACAACGCGGGGCCGGGCCGCGCGGTCGCGTGGCGCGCGTCGCTGCCGCTCCAGATGGACGAGTGGGCCGAGGCCATCCCTTTCCGCGAGACGCGCGGCTACGTGCAGGGCGTGGTGCGCAACATGCTCCAGTACCGGCGCCTCTACGACGAGCAGGGCCGCTTCCGCCCCGAGGTCGGCGCGCGCGCCCCGCGCCCCGCGCTGGAGGCGGCGACGCCCGCGACGCCCGACGCCAACGCGCGCCCGCGCCGCGTGTCGGGCAACGAGGAGGAGTGAGGTTTGAAGAGGGGCAGGAGGTTCGACGTGAATGCTGACACCGGAAGGATGGTCTTGAGTATGACGCGGCTTCGGCTCTCAATCCTCGCCCTCGTCATACTCGTCGCCGCGCCCCCGGCCTTCGCGCAGCGGCGGGCCGGGGCGCCGCGGCCGGCGGCGCAGGCCGCGGCCCGCGCCGTCACCGTCAAGACGCAGCCCAAAGCCGTCGTCTGGGTGGACGAGGTGCGGCGCGGCGTGACGAACGACGACGGCCTGTTGCGGTTGACGCTCGCGCCGGGCCGCCGCTCGCTCCGCGTCCGCGCCTCCGGCTTCGCCGAGCACACGCGGGCGCTGCTGCCCTCCGAGCGCGGCACGATCACGGTCGCGCTCAAGCCGACGACCGACGAGGCCGAGCTGCTCTTCCAGCAGGCCGAGGAGGCGCGCGAGAAGGGCGGCGGCGCGGAGAAGGCCGCCGAGCTTTACCGGCAGGCTTTGAAGCTGCGCCCGCGCTTCGCGGCCGCGCACGTCGGACTCGCCCGCGCCCTGCTCGCGCGCGACGACCACGACGGCGCTCTCGAACAGGTCGAGGAGGCGCGGCGCGACCGGCCCGGCTACGCTGAGGCCTCCGTCGTCGAGGGCCGCGCCCTGCGCGAGCTGGCCGACCACGACGGCGCGCTCGCGGCCTTCACCCGCGCGCTGCGCGAGTCGCGCGGCCTCAACCCCGAGGCGCACACCGGCGTCGGCCTCGTCCACGAAGACAAGGCCCGCCACGAGGAGGCCGTCGCCGCCTTCCGCCGCGCCGTCGCGCAGCTCTCCGACACCGAGCCGGTGCTCTACGAGTTGCTGGGGAGGAATTACGAGAAGCTCGAACGCTGGAAGGAGGCGGCCGACGCCTACGACAAGTACCTGCAACTGGCGCCCGAGGGCAGCCACGCCAGCGCCATCCGCTCCATCATCGACCAACTGCGCCAGCAGGCTGCCGAGCAGGAGCAGCAGACGCCCTGAAGGAAGCGCAGAAGGCGGAGCGCAGAGCGCAGAATTAAAGGCAACTTGCTTTTAATTCCGCACTCTGCGCTCCGCCTTCTGCGCTTCCTTCAGTTTCAGGCGTCGTGGCTTGAGGGCTTCGCGGCCGGGACGTTGAGGTGTTTGGTCGTCCCTTCCGTGACGCTGAAGTCTGTGGGGATGAACTCGGAGGTGTCGGCGGGCCGCAGGCCGGGGCGCGCCGCGCCCGCGGCCAGCTCCGGCCCCGCCTGCGGCCCGCGCCTCGCCGCCTCGACCTGCTTCTTGCTGACGAACAGGCCGTTGATGATGAGCCCGATGCCGACCATGAAGGGGATGATGCCGGCGGCCCAGATGCGGCCGATGATCTCGGCGTCGCCCGGCGGGTTCTGGCCGCTGCGGATGACGCCCTCGGAGATGATGAACAAAAAGATGGAGACCGCGACGCCGACGCAGGCCGTGATGACGCCGGCCTTGATCTCGTTGTAGCGCTTCACCTCGGGCGTGATGCCGCGCAGGCGCTCAAGCTCCTCCATGCGCCGCTTGCGCTCGCCCTCGGAGAGAAACATCTCGGCGACCCACGTCTTGCTCCAGTCAGACTTCTCCACGGCCTCGGGCGCGGCGACCGCCTGCCGCACGGCCGACAGGTTCGCGCCGCACAACTTGCAGAACTTCAAGTCGTCGCCCTGATTGGCCCCGCACTGTGGACAGAACATAAGGCGCTCCGCTTCGGACGTTTACACGAACCATACGACGGCCGGCGGCCGCGGGTTCGGCTCACAAAAGCCCCAGCTTGCTCGCCAGAAAGGCGAGCGCGAAGGCCAGCGCCAGAAACGTTGCCAGCCACGGGTGCCTGCCCATCGGGCACTTGCCGCCTTCGCTCATCAACGCTCCCCGGATTGCCACGCGCCCGCCCGCTGTGCGAGCATCCGACAGGATAACGGTTTCGAGTTAGGAGTTTCGGGCCCGCGCGTCCGAGCTCGAAGGGTTCGGCCCGGAGTCGTCTTAACTCGAAACCCGCGACGCGAAACTTCCTTTGGGTTAATTTACATGACCACCACCGCGCCCACCAAGCACCGCCACGTCTCCGCGAAGGCGGCCCGCTTCACCGAGTCCGTCATCCGCGAGATGACGCGCGAGGCCCTGCGCCACGGGGCCGTCAACCTTTCGCAGGGCTTCCCCGACTTCCCCGCGCCCGAAGACCTCAAGCGCGCCGCCGCCGACGCCATCCACGACGACGTTAACCAGTACGCCATCACGTGGGGCGCGAAGGATTTTCGCGACGCCATCGCCGAGAAGACGGGGTGGTACCTCGGACTCGACATCGACCCCGAGACCGAGATCACCGTCACCTGCGGCTCGACCGAGGGCATGATCGCCGCGATGATGGCCTGCGTAGACCCCGGCGAGGAGGTCGTCGTCTTCGAGCCGTTCTACGAGAACTACGCGCCCGACGCCGTCCTCTCGGGGGCCGTCCCGCGCTACGTGCCTCTGCGCGCGCCCGAGTGGACGTTCGACCGCGACGAGCTGCGCGCCGCCTTCAGCGGGCGGACGAAGGCCGTCATCCTCTGCAACCCGAACAACCCGACGGGCAAGGTCTTCACGCGCGACGAGATGGAGTTCGTCGCCGCGCTCTGCAAGGAGTTCGACGCGCTCTGCTTCACCGACGAAATCTACGAGCACATCCTCTACCCGCGCGAGGGCGGGGAAGTCGCGCACATCTCGATGGCGCAGCTCGAGGGGATGCGCGAGCGCACGGTGGTCGTCAACTCGATGTCGAAGACCTACTCGGTGACGGGCTGGCGGGTCGGCTACTGCCTAGCGCCGCCGCACATCACGTCGGCCGTGCGCAAGGTGCACGACTTCCTGACCGTGGGCGCGGCCGCGCCCTTGCAGCGCGCCGGGGCTTACGCCCTGAGGCTGCCGCGCGAGTATTACGAGCGGCTCGGCCGCGACTACCTGCGCCGCCGCGATAAACTTTTGCCCGCGCTCGAAGAGGCCGGCTTCCGCGTCTTCCGGCCCGACGGCGCTTACTACATCATGACCGGCACCGAGGGCTTCGGCTTCCGCGACGACGTGGAGTTCACGCGCTTCCTCGTCCGCGAGATCGGCGTCGCCTGCGTCCCCGGCTCAAGCTTCTACAGCCGCCCCGAACTCGGCGCGCAGCAGGTGCGCTTCTGCTTCTGCAAGAAGGACGAGACGCTCGACGCCGCCGCCGAACGACTGCTCAAGCTGAAAAAGAAGGTCTGAAGCCGGGGCTCAGGGGTCACAACGAGCTTTCGATCCTAGACCCCGGACTCCGGACTCGCGCGCCATGTGGGACAGGAAGCGACAAATGATCTGGGTGGCGACGGGCCTCGTCTTCGGAACCTTCTTCCTCTACCCGCTCGCCCTCGACGAACCTTCCGGCCAGCTCGACTGGCAATACTTCCTCCAGCTCGAAGCCCTGCTCGTCCTCGTCATCTCCGTCATGTTCTTCATCTACGGCAGAAAAGGGTGAGGGGCGCGGGGCGGCGGGTTAAGGCGACTCGTCTTTAACCCGCCGCCCCGCGCCCGCCGCCCGCGTTTCAGTTGCCGGGCTGTTGCAGCTTGTGGCGCACGCTGATGCCCTCCTCGGGGACGATGAGGAGGCGGCGCGCGTCGTAGAGCGGGATGCTGGAGGGCGTGTAGCCGAGGATGTAGCGGTTCTTGCGCAGCTCGTCGCAGATGATCTGCGCGGCCTCGCGCGGCAGCGTGGCCGGCAGCACGCGCCCGCCCGTGCCCTCGGTCAACTTCTGCACGACCTGCGCCGGCTTGAGCCGGTCGCGGCGGAGCGCGCCGCCCGTGCGGTCCGGAATCTGGAGCGCGTAGACGGTGATGTCCTGCCGGAGCAGCTCCTTGTAAATCTGGTCGAAGTTCGTCTTGCTGCCGCGGTCGAGGCCGTCGGCGACGAGGACGATGGCGCGCTTGCGGTTCGACCCCGTCAGCGGCCTGAGCGCGTCGTTGACGACGGCCGCGAGCGCGTCGAAGAGGTGCGGCTCGCCCTGCTTGCGGAAGGCCGGCAGCGCGGCCTCGATCTTCTTGGCGTCGTCCGTCCACTCCGAGATGATCTCGGCGTTCTTGTCATAGCCGATGACCATCACCTGATCGCCCTGATAAATCTCGTAGGCGAACTCGCGCGCGGCGTGCTGCAACTTCTCCACGTCGGCGCGCAGGCCCAGAGAGTTGTCTATGAGGAGCACGATGCGGGCCGGCGCCGGGTCGGGCGTGAAGGTCTGGATGGTCTGCTCCATGCCGCCGTCGTAGAGCGCGATCTCCTTCGGCGTGACGCGCTCGTCGGAGCCGTCGGCGCGCGCGGCGACGACGTTTAAGAGGAGCGTGCGGTCGCGCGCGTCGCCCGCGGTCGAGGCGCCCGGCTGGCGGCCGGATTGGCCGGCGGCGAGGCCCGCCAAAAGCAGCGCGCACATGACGAAGGGGACTGTGATTTTAATCTGAGGG
>DATMVI010000732.1:0-13083 GCA_035563275.1 Pyrinomonadaceae bacterium | reverse complement strand
CGAAGCCCTCGCCGGCGTCGGCCAGCGCGACGGCGGCGGCCGCGGCGATGTCGCGCAGCGCCTCGGCCTGCCGCGCGGCCTGCTCGGCCTCGGCCTGCTGCGACTGCCGCACCACGTCCTGCGGGAAGCTGCCGAACCATTTCTCCAGCGAGCGGTTGAAGAACATGTAGGAGAAGAGGGCCATCGCCGTGATGGGCAGGAGGCTGACGGCGATGAAGTAGACGACGAGGCGCGTCTTGATCTTCGAGCCGAGCTGGCGCTCGCGCCGCTCGCGGCGGAGTTTGAGGAGGCTGCGGACGAAGATGAAGGTGAAGACGAAGAAGGCGACGAAGTTGAGCGTCGAGAGGGCGTAGACGAGCAGCGTGTCGCGGGCCGTGTCGGGCGTGAACATCTCCCACAGCCCGAAGACCTGAAGCATGACGAGGACGGTCAGCAGCATCAGCACGAGGCTGCCGAAGAGCCACGGCGCGGCCCTCCGCCGCGCCCGCCGCGCGCCCGACACCCCCGCCTCTTCTCGCCTCTCGTCCATCACTTCGGAATCCGCGCCGGAGTTTATCACGCGCCCCGCGCCCCGCGCACCGGCGTCGCCCCCGCGCCGCGCCATCGGTTATAGTGACAGTAGACAGTAGTCGGTAGCTAGTAGACGGTAGCGCCCCGCGACTCCTGACGCCGGCACGCTGACGGTTCATTGCCGGAGGTCTTCCTACCGGCTACCGGCTACTGTCTACCGTCTACTTCCCATGACCATCCCCGACCTCTTCATCAACCGCGCCGGGAGGCTGCGGAGTTTCTGGCGGCTCGCGGCCTTCACCCTCGTCTACGTCTTCGTGGTGAACGCCGCCTTCCTGCTCGTGCAGTTCGGCCTCGCCTTCGCCCTGCCCCGCGAGACTCACCGCTGGCTGCTCGTCGGGAGCGTGTGGGCCTTCGTCGTCCAGTCGGTGATGCTGTTCGCGACGGCGGCGCTCGTCGGCTGGGGCTGCGGGCGCGTCATCGAGGACTTGCCGTGGCGCGCGCTCGGGTGGGCGCTGCACCGCGGGTGGGCGCGCGACCTCCTGCTGGGGCTGGCGCTGAGTGCGGCGGCCATCGGCGTGGCCTTCCTCGCCGGCTACCTCTTCGGCGGCTACCGCCTCGCGCTCAACGCGGCGGGCGCCGCCTCGGCCGGCCCGCACTGGCTGCTCGTCGCGCAGACGTTCGTCACCTCCGGCCTCATCTTCCTCGCCGGCGCGGCCGCCGAGGAGATGCTGTTCCGCGGCTACCCCTTCCAGACGTTGCTGCGCTCGTGGCCGGTGTGGGTGGCGCTCGCGCCGACCTCGGTCTTCTTCGCGCTCGTCCACCTCGGCAACCCGAACGTCGCGCCCGGCTTCACCGTGGCGAACACGACGCTGGCGGGCGTGTGGCTGGCCGTCGCCTACTGGCGCACGCGCAGCCTTTGGTTCCCGCTGGGGCTGCACTGGGGCTGGAACTGGGCGCAGGGCGCGCTGCTCGGCTCGCCCGTCAGCGGCATCACGGAGCTGACGCCCGCGCCCCTGCTGCGCTTCTCCGACGCCGGCCCGGCGTGGCTCGGCGGCGGCGACTACGGCATCGAAGGCGGCGCGGCCTGCACGCTCGCGCTCGCGCTCTCGACCCTCTTCGTCTGGCGCACGCGACTCGTCTCGGCGACGCCGGAGCTGCGGCAGTACACCGACGAGGAGAACCCGAACCCCGACGCGGCGGGCTTCGCCCACGTCGTCCCGCGCAGCGACGACGGCGGCGCGCCCGCGCGCGTCCACCTCGTCTACCTGCGGCCCGACGGGGTGCTGCTCTCGAAGAAAAACTATTCCGACTGGCGCGAGGCGCAGGACGACCACGGCGGTTACATGACCTCGCTCGGCCCGTTCGGCGAGGACGAGCTGGTCGAGTTTCTCAAAGGCGAGTACGGCGACGAAGCCGGGTGGCCGTTCTCGCGCGAAGAGATTCGCCGGTTCATGGAATCGCGCGAGACCACCTTGCGCGCGTGAAAGCGGAAAGCCCGGCCGGCGTCAGTCTCGACGCCGGCCGGGCTTGCTTTCGTCTGCCGCCAACTCCCTCCCCTAACGCTCGTCAATCGGCACGTACCTGACGCCGCGCGGGCCGACGTACTCGGCGCGCGGGCGGATGAGGCGGTTGTTGGCGTACTGTTCGAGCACGTGGCCCGTCCAGCCGGCGACGCGGCTGACGGCGAAGATGGGCGTGAAGAGGTCGAGCGGGATGCCCATCAGGTGGTAGGCCGACCCCGAATAGTAATCGACGTTCGGGTAGAGCTTCTTCTCGCGCATCATCACCCCGCGCAGGGTCTCCAGAATCTCGAACCACTTCGGCTCGCCCTTCGCCTCGCCCATCTCGCGCGAGAAGCGGCGGAGCCAGACCGAGCGCGGGTCTTCGGTGCGGTAGACGCGGTGGCCGAAGCCCATCACCTTCTTCTTCTGCGCCAGAGCCTCCGCGAGCCAGCCCTCGGCCCGCTCGGGGCTGCCGATCTCCAGAAGCATCTTCATCACGTTCGTGTTCGCGCCGCCGTGGAGCGGGCCGGACAGCGCCGCAATCGCCGCCGTCACCGCGCCGTACATGTCCGCGAGCGTGCCGGCGACGACGCGCGCCGTGAACGTCGAGGCGTTCAGCTCGTGGTCGGCGTGGAGGATGAGGCAAACGTCGAAGATGCGCGCCTCGCGCTCGGTGGGCGGCTCGCCCTTGAGCATGTGGAGGAAGTTGGTGGCGAGGTTCGCGCCCGGCAGGGGGGCGACCAGCTCCTCGCCCTTGCGGATGCGCTCGAAGGCGGCGACGAGGACGGGCAGTTGCGCCGTCAGCCGCGTCGCCGTCCTCAGAGCGCCCTCGCGCGAGAGGTCGCGCGCGCCCGCGTCGTAGAAGCCGAGGGCCGAGACGGCCGTGCGCAGCGCGTCCATCGGCTCGGCGTCGCGCGGGAAACCGCGGATCAGCTCGACGACCTCGGCCGGCAAGCTCTGCTCGGCGGCGAGCGCCCGGCGCAGGGCTTCGAGTTCTTCGCGCCGCGGGAGGCGTCCGTGCCAGAGCAGGTAGACGGTCTCCTCGAAGGTGGAATGCTCGGCCAGCTCGTGGATGTCTATGCCCTGATAGATGAGGACGCCGTTGATGCCGTCCACGTCGCCGATGGACGACTCGGCCGCGACCACGCCCTCCAGCCCCGCCGGGGCCTTCGCCGCAGCCGCGGGCTTGTTCTCAGCTTTGTCCATGATGCACTGTCCTTAAGGTGTTTTCCTTCGCCCGAAAATAACATAAAGGCCGTGAATCGTGAATCGCGGAGAGGAGTTATCAGTCCTCAGTCGGCAGTCGTCAGTAAAGTCAAAAACAACTGGTGACTGTTGACTGCCGACTGACGACTGCTTTTCACGATTGACGATTCACGTCTTCACCGTCACCGTTATCTTCTGGCCGCGGCGCGCGCCGAGGGCGCGGGCGGCGGAGGCTTGGTTGAGGGAGATTTCGAGGAAGCCGGCGCTGCCCCAGATGGCGAAAGGCTCGGCCGGGCCGCCGCCGCCGCGCTCGTCGGCGTAGAAGCGGCGGAAGTTGCGAACCTCGTGCGGGCCGACGACGAGGCGCGCGCGGCCGGCCGCGAGAGCGTCGGGCGAGATGTCTCGCGGCGTGACGTTGGTGACGAGGTTGCCGAAGCGGTCGGTGTGGATGACGGCGGCTTCGAGCGAGCCGTCGGGCCGGCGTTCGGGGCGCGCGAAAGCGAGGCGGACGAAGTCCTGAATCTCTTCGCCGAGGTCTTCGGGCTTCACGCCGCGCGCGAGCGCGCCGGCGGCCGGGGCGAACACGTCGCGCCCGTGGAAGGTCGCGCTCGCGGGCGGGCGGGCGTGGGGCTGGTCGGTCAGTCGAAAGACGCGGAGGCCGTCGGCGCGCTCGTAGACGTGCCCGAACAGACCGTTGTCCGGCCCGACGAAGAGGTGGCCCGAAGCCTCGACCAACAGCCCGCGCCGCTCGGAGCCGACGCCGGGGTCAACCACCGCGACGTGAACCGTCCCGCGCGGGAAGGCTTCGAAGGCCGCGGCCAGCGCGAAGGCCCCGGCCTCGATGTCGTGCGGCGGGATGTCGTGCGTGAGGTCAACGACCTGCGCCCCCGGCGCGACCGCCAGCGCCGCCCCCTTCATCGCCCCCGCGTAGTAGTCGGCCGTGCCGAAGTCGCTCAGGAAGGTGATGAGCATGGAAAGCAGTAGTCAGTAGTCAGTAGTCAGTAGCCAGTAGGAAGACCTTCGGCAATGAATCGTCAGCGTGCCGGCGTCAGGAGTCGCGGGGCGCTACTGTCTACTGACTACTGTCTACCGGCTACTTCTCTTATCTCCGGCCGGTCGCGCGAATCCTGATCTGCTGGCCGCGTTCGAGGCGAATCTCCTTGCCGCGCTCGGTGAGGACGCCGGCCGTGCCGACCGACCCGCCGATGATGGCCCCGATGCCGGCCCCTTTGGCGCCGCCCGCAATCGCCCCGATGATCGCGCCGATGCCGGCACCCGCGCCGACCTTCACCGCGTCGTCCTTGCGCGAGTCCCTGCCGCGCACGCCGCCCTCGGGGTCAACGTCGCCGACGTTGTCCTCGCCCGTCGGCACGACCTCGACGACCTGCGCGCTGAAGTCCTCCCACTCGCCGCCGGGCATCCTGATCTGCTCGAAATCGAGCTGGAGCTGCGCCCGCCCGCTCGCCTTGCCCGGCCGCTGCACTTCCGAGAGCCGGCCCGCGACGACGCCCCCCTCGAACTCGCGCGGCTCGACGACGCGCGCCTCGAAGCGGTCGCCGCGCTGGCTCACGTCCGTCGAGAGGCGGTTCAGAAGCTCCACGAGCAGCATCGTGTCGGGGCGCACCGCGTCGGGAGACGACGCGGCGGGCGGGCCGGACGCCGAGGAAGGCGAGGACGAGTCGGAGGCCGCCGCGTCGGAATCATCGCGGTCGTTAACGGCCGCCGGCCCCGCGCCGCCCGCCACGTCGCCGCGCCGGGTCAGGCCGGGCGGCACGTTCGAGTCGAAGCCGCGGCGGGCGTAGCCGGCCTCGTAGCCGACCTCGAAGCCCTGACGGTAGCCGTCGCGGTAGTCCTCGGCCGAGCCGTAGGCGGCGATGTAGGCGCGGTCGGCGCTTTGGTAGTCCGGCTTGTCGCGGAAGTCTGCGGGGGCGCGCCTGAGCTGGTCGCCCCAGCCGGCCTGATAGCCGTCCGAGTAGCCGGTGCGGTAGCCGCGTTCGAGCGGGCCGTACTGCTGCGCCTGCGCGGCGGCGCGGGTTGAGGCGGAGGCGGGCGAGGCGGGCAGGGCGGCCGCGGAGGCCGCGAGCGCCAGAGCCAGCGCGAGGGAGGCGGAGAACTGCTTGCGGGTCTTCATCGCTCTTCTCCTCAAAGAGTCGGCCCAACAGAACCGGGGGGTTCGCGGGGAGCTTACAACAACGCGCGGCCAAACATCCAACTCCTTGACGCTCCACCGACCGCGCCGTAGACTCGAAACCAGAATTTTCGCGTGGGCAAGCCGGGGAGAGTCGTCCGACTGTGTGAGATGCGCCCGGCCGCCCGGAAGGTTCACAGGAAAAGTAGACGGTAGCCGAGGGGCGCTCCGCGCCGAGGCCGTTGAGGTTAGCGCGCTGACGTTTCGCCGCCGAAAGTTCTTCTACTGTCTACTGACTACTGACTACTGACTACTGCCTTTATGCGCCGCGTCTACATGGATCACAGCGCGACGACGCCGGTCGATGGCCGGGTCGTCGAGGCGATGCTGCCTTACCTGACCGAGCGGTTCGGCAACCCTTCGAGCGTCCACTTCTTCGGGCAGGAGGCGCGCTCGGCCGTAGACCGCGCGCGGCGCGAGGTCGCGGCTTTAATCAACGCGCGGCCGAACGAGCTGGTCTTCCTCTCGGGCGGGACGGAGGCCAACAACCTCGCCATCCTCGGCCTCTGCCAGACGCAGGCCGAGCGCGGCCGCCACGTCATCACCTCGCAGATCGAGCACTCGTCGGTGCGCGCCATCTGCGAGGCGCTGGAGCGGCGCGACTGGGAGGTGACGCGGCTGCCGGTCTACGCCGACGGCCTCGTCCGCGTCGAGGACGTGCGCGCGGCGCTTCGCCCCGACACCGTGCTCGTCAGCGTCCACCTCGCCAACAATGAGATCGGCACCGTCCAGCCCGTCGCCGAACTGGGCGCGCTCGTCCGCGCGCGCCGCGCCGAAGGGCACAAACACCTCTGGCTCCACACCGACGCCGTGCAGGCGCCGGGCCGGATGCGCGTTGACGTGGACGAGTTGGGCTGCGACCTTCTGTCGCTGTCGGCGCACAAGCTGCACGCGCCGAAGGGCGTCGGCGCGCTCTACGTGCGGCGCGGCGTGCGGCTCACGCCGCAGAACGTGGGCGGCCATCAGGAGCGCGAGCGCAGGGGCGGAACCGAGGCCGTCTCGCTCATCGTCGCCTTCGGCGAGGCGGCCCGCCTCGCGCGCGAAGAACTCGGGGAGAGGGTCGCGCGCATGCGCGCCTTGCGCGACCGCTTCGAGGCGGGCGTCGCCGCGCGCGTCTCCGACGTGGTCTTCAACGGCGACCGCGAGCGCCGGCTGCCGCACATCTCGAACGTCTCGTTCCGCTTCATCGAGGGCGAGGGGCTGCTCATTAATCTCGACATGCAGGGCGTGGCCGTCTCGACCGGCTCGGCCTGCTCGTCGGGGTCGCTCGAACCCTCGCCCGTCATCCGCGCCCTCGGCCGCGACGACGAGCTGGCCCGCGGCTCGATCCGCTTCAGCATCGGCAAGGACACCACGCCCGAGGACATAGACTACGTCCTCGAAGTCCTCCCCCGCGCCGTCGAGAACCTGCGCCGCCTCTCGCCGCTCTACCAGAAGGCGCAGGCCGAACGCGCCTGCGTCTCGACGTGAGTCCGGAGTTCGAGGCCGCAGGCTCAGGGCTCACGGTTGAAGACGAGCGTCCCAAACCGTGAGCCCTGAGCCTGCGGCCTCGAACTCCGAACTTTAAATCCGTGCCTTACTCCGAAACCTTCAAAGACCACCTCGCGAACCCGCGCCACGCCGGCGAACTCGCCGACCCGGACGCGGCGGCCGAGTTCACCAACCCCGTGTGCGGCGACCGCCTGCGCCTCACCCTGCGCGTCCGCGCGGGCCGCGTCGAGGCCGCGCGCTTCCTCGCCTACGGCTGCGCGCCGACGCTCGCCTGCGGGTCGGCCCTCGCCGAGATGCTCGAAGGCATGGGCGTCGGGGAGGCCGCGCGCCTCACGCGCGAAGAGATCGCCGACGCCGTCGGCGGCCTCCCGCCGCGCAAGCGCCACGCCGCCGCCCTCGCCGCCGAGACCCTCCACGCCGCCCTCCGGCAACTCCCCTGAGCGGCGTAAGCCGTGGCCCCGTTTTCGGTTAGGGCGAGACGCGGCGGGGGCGACTCTCGGCGGGGACGAGGTCGCGGCCGGTGTGGAAGCGCGGGCCGCAGCGGAGGCGCGGCTCGGAGCCGATGACGAAGGTCTTGGTGCGGATGACGGGGCAGGTGTCGTCGGCCAGCAGGCCCGTCGTCGGGTCGATGTCGAGCGTGATGGTGCCCGAGAGCCGCGAGGAGCCGTCGGGCTGCGGCGAGCCGCGCCCTTCGAGGCCGGGCCGCCCGCGACCCGACGGCGTGGCCTCGGGCAGCGGCGGCACTTCGAGCGTGTCGGGCGGCGTCGGCAGAGGCAGCTCTCCGCCCTCGTCAAGCTCCTCGCCCTCGCCCGGCTCCTCGCCCTCCAGCTCGTCGCTCGTCGCCGTCGGCGCGGTGCCGCGGACGAACAGCTCGACGCGCTTCGACTCCGACTCGGGCGCGGCGAGCAGGCCCGTCGCCGGGTCGATCTCGACCTGCTCGATGTCCGAGGGCATCCGCCAGTCGCCAGCCCACTCGGGGTGCGTTTGCAGCGCGGCCGTCATGAAGTCGGCCCAGATGGGCAGGGCCGAGTCCGCGCCCGTCATGCCGAGCTGCGAGCCGTCGTCGAAGCCGACGTAGACGACGCAGACGAGGTTCGGCGTGTAGCCGGCGAACCACCCGTCGCGGCTCGTGCCGGTCTTGCCGGCGACGTTGGCGCGGAAGCCGCGCGCGCACCTTCGCCGCCGTCCCGCGGTTGACCACGTCCTTCATGAACGAGGTCATGATGTAGGCCACCTCCGGCTTGAGCACGTCGCTCTTCTGCCCACGCGGCGCGGCGATGGTCGTGCCCGAGCCCGTGGTGACGCGGTTGATGACGACGGGCGCGGCGCGCGTGCCCAGTTGCGCGAAGGCCGTGTAGGCCGAGGCGACCTGCAACGGCGTCGCCTCGTTGGCCCCGAGCGCGTGCGCGAGGTAGTTCTGCTTCGGCTTCGGGAGGCCCGCCTTGGCCGCGAGGTTCGTCACGCGGCCGATGGTCACCTCGTCGGCCACCTCGACCGTCACCACGTTGAGCGAGCGGACGAGCGCGTCGCGCAGGGTGACCTTCTTGTTCGTGTACTGCTCGCCGAAGTTGCCGGGCGAGTACTCCTGCCCGCCCGTGTGGAACGTCTTCGGCGCGTCGTCGTAAGTCGTGGCCGCCGTGATGAGGCGCGGCACGGGGTCGTAGGCCGTGTTGAGCGCGGCGGCGTAGACGAAGGGCTTGAAGACGGAGCCGGGCTGGCGCAGGGCGTCGGTCGCGCGGTTGAGCTGGCTCTTTTCGTAGTCGCGGCCGCCGACCATCGCGACCACCTCGCCCGTGTCGGCCTTCATCGCCACGAGCGCCGCCTGAAGCGTGCCCGCCGGGAAGCGCTTCGACTGCACGCGGTCGAGCGCGGCGAGCTGCTTGACGACGGCCGCGTAGGCCGCGCGCTGCAAGTCCATGTCGATGGTCGTGTAGATGCGCAGGCGGTCGGCCGCCGAGGCGTCCGAGAGCATGTCGGCCAACTGCTGCTGCGCGTAGTCCACGAAGTAGGGCGCTTCGGAAGCGTCCAGCCGCCCCTTCGCGGGGGCCACCTTCAGCTCGGTCGCCATCGCGCGCGCGCCCTCGACCTCCGAGATCGCGCCGGCCCCGACCATCGACTTCAGGACCTGATTGCGCCGCTCGAAGGCGACCTGCGGGTGGCGGTACGGGTTGTAGCGGTTCGGGCTGCGGATGAGGCCCGCGAGCAGCGCCGCCTCCGGGAGCGTGAGCGCCGTCGTGTCCTTGTTGAAGTAGGCCTCACTGGCCTCGCCGAAGCCTTTGATGGAGAAGCCGGCGTGCTGCCCGAGGTAAGCCTCGTTGCAGTAGAGCGCGAAGATTTGCTCCTTCGAGAGCCGCGTCTCGATGATGACGGACATGTAGGCCTCGGCCACCTTGCGCTTGAGCGAGCGCTCGGGCGAGAGCAGGAGGTTCTTGACGAGCTGCTGCGTGATGGAGCTTCCGCCCTGCCGCGCGATGGGCGAGGCGGGGTCGGCGTCGAAGCGGCGGAAGAGGGCGCGGAGGATGCCGCGCACGTTGACGCCGTAGTGGTCGAAGAAGGCCCGGTCTTCGGTGACCGTGATGGCCTTGACCAAGTGCGGCGGCAAGTCCTGAAAGCTGACGATCTTGCGCCGCTCGCGCTCCGGCCCGGAGACGGAGCTGAGCAGCTCCGGCTCGAGCCACGCCGACTGGAGGCGCGCGCCGCCCGCGTCGAGGTCTTGAATCGAGGCGACGCCCTTGCCGCCCCTGCCGAACTGCACGCGGACGCGCGCGAACTGCCGCCGCCCGTCAATGTCGGAATCCTTGCTCGGCTCGATCTCGACGCTCTGCCCGCCGACGCTGAAGCGGCCGCGCGAGGTGTCGGCCTGCTGCGCGCGCTCGACGTAGCCGGCGCGCTTGAGGCGGACGACGAGGTCTTCGACCGAGAGGTTGTCGTTGGGCCGCAACTGGCGGGGCGCGGCGTAGACGCCGGCGCTGCGCGTGAAGACCTCGCCGCGCAGCAGGCGGTCGATGCGCGCCGAGAAGACCCAGTAGTAGTAACCGAGGAGGCCGACGGCGAAGGCGGTCAGGAAGACGACGGGGACGACGAAGAGGGGGCGCAGCAGGCGGCGGCGCCAGCGGCGGAAGAAGCCCTCGGGCGGCTCCTCGAAGCGGACGACGCGCGGCCCGCGGCGCTGGCGCGCGGGCGGGCGGATGTAATCCTTCGGCGGGTATCTCTGTGACATCTTGCGGTCAGCGCCCGCTCGGCCGTCGGTCGTCGCCGCCGCCCGCGGGCGGAGTCGGCCGCCCCCCGCGGGCGGGCGAAAGGGGCGCGCTCTTCAGACAGTGTCGCCGAAACGTCATGGTCAAATCGTCGCCGAGGGGAGGGCCGAACCGCCGTGGTTCAACTTTAAACCGTCCCCCGCGGGCTGTCCATCACAATTTGACACGCCAAACTCCATTCGCTAACGTGGCCCGTTACCCCGGACGCCTGTGTTGGATGCCGCCGCAGTCGCGCACGGTTCGATGCCTCCCGCCGTCGGCCTGATTACTTCGGCCGTGACCTGAGACGTGAAGAGAGCTTTCAAGCCCGAAGAGATCGAGCGCGTCGTCGTGCGCGGCGCCAACTGGGTGGGCGACGCGGTGATGACCGTGCCCGCGCTGCGCGAGCTGCGCCGCGTGCTGCCCGGCGCGCGCGTGACGCTCGCCACCCGCGCGTGGGCCGAGGGCGTCTTCGACGGCGCGGACTTCCTCGACGACCTGCTCGTCGTCGGGGGCGACGGCCGCGGCGTCGGCTCTTTCGTCAGACAGGTCAGCGCGTGGCGCGCCCGCCGCTTCGACCTCGCCGTGCTCCTGCCCAACGCCTTCGCGCCCGCGCTCGTGGCCTTCGCCGCGCGCGTGCCGCTGCGCGTCGGCCACGCCACCGACGGCCGCGCCCCCCTGCTCACCCACCCGCTCGCCGTGCCCGGCTGGCGCGGCAAACGCCACGAGGTGTTTTATTACCTCAACGTCGTCGCCGAGTTGGAACGCGCGCTGTACGGCTCGACCTCCGTCCCGCCGGGAGACGACGCGCCGGGCGAGCTTTTCGGAACCCGCCCGGCGGCGCTTCGAGGCGCGGCGCGCGCCGCCTCGCGTGCGCCCGCGCCGTCGACCGATGTCGTCGTCTCGGCCGAGAGGCGCGAGGCCGCGCGCGGGTTGTTGCGCTCGCGCGGCGTCGGCTTCGAACACCCCGTGGTCGCGCTCTGCCCCGGCTCGACCAACAGCCGCGCCAAGCGCTGGCCCGCCGAACGCTTCGCCGCCCTCGCCGACCTGCTCGCCGAGCGGGCCGGCGCGCAGGTGCTCCTCATCGGCTCGCGCGAAGAGCTGGAGGTGAGCGAGGCCGTGTCACGTTTGACGCGGCGGCGGCCCGTCATGTTAACCGGGCAGACCGACCTCGCGCAGACCGTCGCCCTGCTCAGCGTCGCCGACCTGCTCGTCACCAACGACACCGGCCCGGCCCACCTCGCCGCGGCCGTCGCGCGCCCCGTCGTCGTCATCTTCGGCCCGACCGACCCGACCACGACGCGCCCCTTCACGCCGCTCGCCGAGCTGGTGCGCGAGCCGCCCGCGTGCGCGCCCTGCATGCTCCGCGACTGCCCCATCGACCACCGCTGCATGACGGCCGTCACGCCCGAGGCCGTCTACGCGCGGGCCGCGCGCGCGCTCGAACGCTTCGGGGCGGAGGTGGCGCGTTGACGGGCGGGCCGCGGCGCGCGGTCTTCATCGACCGCGACGGCACGATCTCGGAAGAGGTCGGCTACGTCAACCACGTCACGCGCTACCGCGTCTTCCCGTTCGCGGCCGAGGCGTTGCGCCTGCTCCACGACGCGGGCTGGCTCGCCGTCCTCGTCACGAATCAGGCCGGCGTGGCGCGGGGTTATTTCAGGGAGGAGTTGATCGGCGAGGTGCACGCGCGGCTCGCCGCGGAGCTGGGGCGCGGCGGCGAGCGGCTCGACGCCGTCTACTACTGCCCGCACCACCCTTCGGTGGGCGAGCCGCCTTACCGGCAGGACTGCGACTGCCGCAAGCCGCGCCCCGGCCTCATCCGCCGCGCCGCGGAAGACCTCGGCCTCGACCTCGCCGGCTGCTGGATGGTCGGCGACCGTTACAGCGACGTGGAGCTGGCGCGCAACGCGGGCGTCCGCTCGGCCCTCGTCCTGACCGGCTACGGCCGCGGCGAGTTGGAGCACCAGAGCCACGTCTGGCCGCGCCGCCCCGACCTCGTCGCCGAGAATCTGCTCGAAGCCGCGCGGGAGATAGTTAAAGCAGGTGACGGGTGACAGCGAGACATCTCTGGCCGGCGTGGTGCGGTCGTTCGAGGGCCGGCGCGTGTTGGTCTTGGGCGACCTCGTGGCGGATCAGTTTTTGTTCGGGGAGATCAGCCGCGTCTCGCGCGAGGCCCCGGTGCTGATCCTGCGCCACGAGCGGACGGAGACCGTGCCGGGCGGGGCGGCCAACTGCGTGATGAATCTGGCCTCGCTCGGCGCGAGGGCCGCGGTCGTCGGCGTCGTCGGCGACGACGAGAGCGGGCGCGCGCTCGTCGAGAAGCTGACCGCGGCCGGGGTCGATTGCGCGGGCGTGCTGGTCGAGTCCGGCGTGCGGACGCCGACGAAGGTGCGCGTCCTCGCCGGCCACGCGCACGCGCCGCGCCAGCAGGTGATCCGCGTCGATTACGAGGGCGGCCCGTCGGTCGGCCCCGAAGTCGGCGCGCGGCTCGAACGGCTCGTGCGCGAGCGGCACGACGGCGCGGAGGCCGTCATCGTCTCCGACTACAACTACGGCGCGGCGTCGGGCGGGGCGGTCGAGTTCCTGCGCGGCGCGGCGCGGCGCGGCGGCCCGCCGGCGCTCGTCGATTCGCGCTTCCGCCTGAGGGAGTTCGCGGGCTTCACCTCGGCCACGCCGAACGAGGACGAGGTCGAGCAGCTCGCCGGCCGCAGGCTCGCGGACGAGCGGGCGGTCGAGGAGGCGGGCGCGCGCCTGCGCGAACAGCTCGGCCACCGCGCGCTGCTCGTCACGCGCGGCAAGCAGGGCATGATGCTCTTCGAGGAGGGTCGCGCGCCCCTGCGCCTCGGCGCCGTCGGCTCGCGCGACGCCGTGGACGTGACCGGCGCCGGCGACACCGTCATCGCCGCCTACGCGCTGGCACTCGCCGCGGGCGCGGGCTTCGCCG
>DATMVI010000731.1:0-4497 GCA_035563275.1 Pyrinomonadaceae bacterium | reverse complement strand
CGATGGGGTTGACGATGCGCATGATGACCTGCGTCATGCACTGCGAGAGCACGTCCTGGTCGAGCTTGCCGGGGCGCTGCGTGATGAGCCCGATGCCGACGCCGAACTTGCGCCCCTCGGAGAGGATCTGCTTGAGGATGTTGGTCGAGACCACGGTCTGCCCGGCGGGCGCGAAGCGGTGCGCCTCCTCGACGAGCGTGAAGACGGGGTAGGGGAGGTGGCTGTCGGAGTGCGGGTCGGCCTCGCCGCGCACCGTCGCCACGCGCGCCTTGTTGACGCGGCGGAGCAGGGTGGCGACGACCACCTGCTGCTCGTTCTGCTCGATGTCGGAGAGTTGCAGCACGGTGCAGCGGCCGGGCCGGAACAGCTCGGCGAGCGGGATGTGCTCGGAGTCCGAGAAGATCGAGCCGGGGCGGTCGAAGCGGTTGTCGAGCCGCCACAGCAGACCTTCAATCGAGCTGGCGTTGCCGCCGCCGCCGCGCTCCTCGTCGCCGTACTTCTCCTGCGTCACGGCGTCGCGCAGGTCGTGGTAGCCCCACAGGCCGCGCGCCCCCCGGTCGCCCGCCGTCAGCCGGCGGTAAGCCTGCGAGAGGAAGTGGAGCATCTTGTCCGAGGTGCCCTCGGGCAGGAGGTACTTGATGTCGGCCTCGGTCAGCGACGAGAAGCGGACGCGGACGCGGTCGTGCGTGAAGATTTTGACCTCGGGCGCGTAACCGTCGCGCGCGTCGCCGAAGCGCGCGTCGTCTTCGATGGAGCGCAGCGTGTCGTACTCGCCGTGCGGGTCTACGACGAGCGTGGCCGCGCGGTTGTGCGGCATCATCAACTCTTCGACGAGGACGCCGGCCGTGTACGATTTGCCCGCGCCGGTCGAGGCGAGGATGGCGAGGTGCGTCGAGACGACCTCGCGCACCGAGAGCACGACGGGCACGGCCCCGGCCTCGCGCGTCAGGAGGCTACCGACGTGCGCCGCGCCCACGTCGCCCGCGCGCCTCGCCGAGAGCACGCCGGCCAGCGTCTCGGACGAGGCGAGGCGGACGGGGTCGCCGGGCTGCGGCGGGATGCGCGGGTTGACGAAGTCGCCCAGCTGCCGGCTGAAGTAGCCGATGGTTTCGACCGTGATCTCGTAGAGCTCGCAGCCGTCGCCGTCGAGCCCGATGAGCGAGGAGATGAGCGCGGGCGGCGTCTCCGGGTCGGAGAGGAAGGCGTCGGGGAGGTTGCGCACGAGGCGGCGCGCGGTGACGTTGCCGAGGATGCGCCGCTCCTCCGCGCCGTCGCGGGCCGCGTAGTAGACGAACTCGCCGATGCGCGCGCGCACCGGGTCGGCCGTGATGAACAGGTACTCGTGCGGGCGCTCGCCCGGCCCCTTCACCGTGCCCGCGAGGGCGTCCGTCACGTGGTCTTTAACTTCCATGAGTGAGCAACTGAGTCAGACTAAAGGGAACCGGCCGGGTCGGACGGCGGCCGCTTGCGCGCGAGTATAGCACGCGCGGCGAATGGGCGGGCTAGTCTCCAATTTTCGAATCAAGCCGTCACCTGAGCAGGTCTCGGGCGACCGATTGGCCGCCGTCGTTGGGGGCGGGGTCGAGGTCGAGGACGCGGGCGAGGACGTTGTAGACGTGGACGTTGGCGAAAGGCTCGGCGAGTTTGCGGCGCTTGAAGGCGGGGCCGTGGGCGACGAAGAGGGCGCGCATGGAGGCGAGGGCGTTGTCGTAGCCGTGCGAGCCTTTCGGCTTGCCCAACTCGCCGCGCTCCCTGAGGTTTTCGAGGCGGCGGCGCGTCGTCAGCGTCCAGCCCTCGGCGGGGAGGACGAGCAGCGGCGCGACGCGCGGGCCGTCGCCGTAATGCAGCCGCGCGGGGAGTTCCGACTTGCGGTAGACCCGCGCCTGCGGCGGGAGCCCTTTCTTGAGGGCGGCGTAAATCTCCCCCTCCCTGCCGGCGCGCGGGAAGATGCTGACGATCTCGGGCGTCCAGAAGACGCGCTCGGCCGCGGCCGTGTCGAAGATTTCGTCGAGCACGACGGCGTCGGCGAGGTCGACGGCGGCCATGCCGTGGTCGGAGACGACGACGAGGTTGACGCGGCCGAAAATCCCGCGCGCCTTCAGGCCGCGGACGAGGCGGCCGAGCGCGGCGTCGAGGCGGGCGACCGCCGCGCGCGTCTCTTCCGAGTCGGGGCCGAAGGCGTGGCCCGCGTCGTCGGCGTCGCTGAAGTAGAGGCTCAGGCAGGTCGGGCGCTCGGCCGGCGGCAGGTCGAGCCACGAGAGGATGAGGTCAACGCGCGCGGCGTTCGGCATCTTCTCGTCGTAGCGCCGCCAGTAGGTCGGGCGGCGGCCCGCGATCTCGGCCTCGGTGCCGGGGAAGAAGACCGAGGCCGACTTCTGGCCCTGCTTCTCGGCCGTGACCCAGATCGGCTCGCCGAGCCACCAGCGCCCGTTCTCGACCTCGGCGCGGTCGGCGAGCGTGAAGACGGCGCGGAAGCCCGCGTCGTAGATGTTGTTTTCGACGATGCCGTGGCGCTGCGGGTAGAGGCCGGTGGCGATGGTGTAGTGGTTCGGGTAGGTCTTGGTCGGGAACGACGGCGTCATCCAGCGCGCGCGGACGCCGGCGCGCGCGAGCGCGCCGAGGTTCCGCGGCCTGTACTTCGCAAGGTAGTCGTGGCGGAAGCCGTCGAGCGAGACGAGGATGACGGTCGGCCGCAGGTTCTTAATCTGACTCGCGCGGGCGCGGGCGGCGGCCGGCGCCGGCAGCAGCAGCAGGGCCGAGAGCAGGAGGCGGGCCGCCTTCGCCTTGAAGCTTCCTTTCATACCGTGGGCCTGCCGGCGGGCCTCAGCCGAAGAAGCGGCCGACGGTCTCAACCACGTAGGCCTGCTGCTCCGCGGTCAGCTCCGGGTAGATCGGGAGCGCGAGGGTTTCGCGGGCGGCGCGCTCGGCCTCGGGGAAGTCGCCCTCTTTGTAGCCGAGATGCGCGAAGCACTCCTGCAGGTGGAGCGGCACGGGGTAGTAAATCTTCGTGCCGACGCCGTGCTCCCCGAGGTGCGCCATGAGCGGGTCGCGGCGCGCCGCGGGGACGCGGACGACGTACTGGTGGAAGATGTGGCGCGCGCCGGGGCTGACGAAGGGCGGCGTGACGAACTCGGTCAGGCCCGCCTCTTCAAAAAGCCGCGTGTAGGTTTCGGCGCGCGCGCGCCGCGCCTCCGACCACGAGTCGAGGTGCGGGAGCTTGACGCGCAACACGGCCGCTTGCAGCGTGTCGAGGCGGCTGTTGAAGCCGACCTCCCGGTGATAGTACTCGGTCGCGCCGCCGTGCGCGCGCAGGCGGCGCAGGCGCTCGGCCGTCGGCCCGTCGCCGGTCGTCACCAGCCCCGCCTCGCCGGCCGCGCCGAGGTTCTTCGTCGGGTAGAAGCTGAAGCAGCCGGCCGCGCCGACCGCCCCGGCGCTGCGCCCTTGATCCTCCGCGCCGATGGCCTGCGCCGCGTCCTCGACGACTAAAAGATTCCGGCGCGCGGCCGCCTTCAGAATCCCTCCCATGTCGGCGCACTGGCCGTAGAGGTGGACGGGCAGGACGGCGCGCGTGCGCGGGGTGACGGCCTCCTCGACGCGGTCGGGGTCGAGGTTGAAGGTGCGCGGGTCGATGTCGGCGAAGCGCGGGCGCGCGCCCGCGAGGGCGACGGCCCCCGCGGTGGCGAAGAAGGTGAAGGGCGTCGTGACGACCTCGTCGCCGGGGCCGATGTCGAGCGCCATCAGCGCCAGCCGCAGCGCGTCCGAGCCCGAGCCGCAGCCGACGGCGAACTTCGCGCGCGTGTAACGCGCCAGCTCCGCCTCCAGCTTCCCCACGTCCTCGCCCAGAATGAACTGCTGCGAATCGAACACGCGCTCGACGGCCGCGCGCAGCTCCTCGCGCAGCGCCGCGTGCTGCCGCTTCAGGTCGAGCAGAGGGACTTGCATCTTTTCCGCGGTTCGGCTCATAGACCTCACGGGGCGTCGGGTACGGGATGGCGGGGCCGGCCGGGGCCATTCGCCCTCATCGCCCTTCACCCGTCGTCAGAGTTTGATCCAGCGGCCGCCGTCGTTGATCGACTGCTGGGCGGCTTCGAGGAGGCGGACGACGCGGAGGCCGGCCGCGCCGTCGGAGACGGAGGGGCGCGAGTGGCTGATCGAGTCGAGGAACTCGGCGACGACGTAGCGCAGCGCCTCGGTCGAGTCGAGCTTGGGCACCCAGACGTCGCCCGTGCGGTAGCTGACCAGCGTCTTGTAGGTCTCCTCCTCGGTGAGCGCGCGCTCGTTGCGCGTCACGCCGCTGTCGTAGACGCGGATCTTCTCGGTCGGCTCGATGTCGTCGTAGACGATCATGCGGCGGCGGCCGGCGATGAGCGTGCGGCGAATCTTGACGGGCGAGAGCCAGTTGAAGTGGAAGTTGGCGATCAGCGAGTCGTCGAAGCGGAGCTGGACGTAGGCGATGTTCTCCAGCCCCGGCTCGATGTGGCAACTGCCCGTGGCCGT